>JAYVZY010000098.1:0-8307 GCA_043782885.1 Sphingomonadales bacterium
GTTTTTTCATCGCGGTTTGGTCATCATATCCGCATTGCGCATCAATACCGCCATTCCGCGCTCACTCCGCGCCTCCAGAGCCTTCGCCACACCTTCGCGCGCTGCATCTGGCTTGTTTTGCCCGAGCTTAGCCGTGCCGCGCCACGCCGTAATCCGCAGTTCAAAGCCTATAATCGCACCCAGCATCTTATCGAACAGACCTTCACTCATTTTATCGCGTGTCCATACCGGCTTGGGCGCGAGCTTCGCTTCTTGCTGTGCCGAAAGCGCATCAATCTGTGCCACAAGCCCATCATGATCGAGGCGCGCCGCCGGCCCCTCAAACTCCGCACTCAAATAATTCCATGTCGGCACCTGATCTGTCATGCCATACCAATCGGGACTGATATAGGCGTCGGGGCCATTGACGACGAAGAGTGCATTATGGCCATGCAGATGTTTCGTTATGCCGTTTCCACGCGCGAGATGGAAGCCGATCCGATCATCATCGAGGAACACAAACGGCACATGCGCAACGCGCGGGCCATCGGGTGTTGCCGCGAAGAGCATACCGAAGCCGATTTCGTTGGCGAAGGCGCGTAAGGCGGCCCGATCCTCCCAACGGAAAGCGGAATTAGGGTGCATCAGTTACGCCCTCTTCCGGACGGCTTTGGTTTGCCCTTGGGTTTGACGTCTTCTGTTCGCCCACGTCCACGCCGCTCGCCCTTGCGCTCTTTGCGCGCCGCCTTCGCGATGTTGGCGGACAGGCGCGCTTTGTATTCCGGCGTGTCTTTGAACTTGAGATCATCAATCGGCAAATCACCCGCCGCCGTATCAAAGCCCAGTTGCTTGAGGCTATCCGCAACATGTTCGGGCGGATCAGCAACCACCTCCAGCCGCCCACCGTCGGGCAGATCAACACGAATACGCCGCGCGTGGAGGTGCATCTTGCGGCTGATCGTGCCGGTGAGGAAGGCATCACGCCCGCCATATTTGCCATCGCCGACAATCGGGTGGCCGATGGCAGAGAGATGCACGCGCAATTGATGCGTGCGGCCCGTGAAGGGTTGCAGTTCGAGCCAAGCGCAAGTGCTCCCTGCCGCCTCAATCACCCGATAGCGTGTGCGGGCGGGGCTGCCTTCTTTTTCATCGACATACATTTTCTCGCCGCCCGTGCCGGGCTGCTTCGCGATCGGGAGCTCGATCATGCCGTCTTCGATCTCGGGCACGCCCATCACCAGCGCCCAATAGACTTTGCGCGCGGTGCGGCTGCTGAACGCCTTGGCAAAATGCGCAGCGGCGCGGGAATTGCGGGCCACGAGCAGTGCACCGGAGGTATCTTTATCGAGCCGATGTACCAATTTCGGGCGACCCTCCGCCTCAAACCAAAGCGCGTCGAGCAGCCTGTCGACGTGCTCTGTTGTCCCCGTGCCACCCTGCGTCGCGAGGCCGGGCGGCTTGTTGAGCACGAGCGCATCTTTGCATTTATGCAGCACCAAGCTCTCAGCGAAGGCGATCTCATCATCGGGCAAGATCACCCGTTCCTTCGCGCGCTTCGGTGGCGCAGATTTGACAGCGGGTGGCGCGTTTGGATCAGCAGGCGGCACACGGATGATCTGCCCCACAACGATCCGATCCCCCGGCGCAGCGCGCTTGCCATCCACGCGCAACTGCCCGGTGCGCGCCCAGCGCGACACCAGATTGAAGCTCGTCTCGGCCATATTGCGCTGAAACCAGCGATCCAACCGGATGCCGTCATCATCCGCGCCAACGGTAAATTGGCGGACGTTCTCGGCGGGCGAGGTGGCGCTCATGCGAGGACTCTCCCGAGCGCGACGCCCGCCACGACAAGGGCGAGCGCGCCGCATACAGATACGCTGATGTAGACGCACGCCGCACCATAGGCTCCGCGCTCGATCAATCCCCAGCACTCCAAACTAAAAGCCGAAAAGGTCGTGAATCCGCCAAGAATGCCGACACCAAAAAACAACCGCGCGGCTTCTGTAGCGCCACCTTTTGCAATCACGCCCGCGAGCACGCCCATCAGCAATCCGCCGAAGAGATTGATCGCTAACGTGCCATATGGGAATCCCGCGCCGAGCCGCGTGGTGATCGCCGATCCTACCAAATACCGGCCCCCAGCGCCAATCGCGCCGCCCGCCATCACTGAAATGAGTGGATACATCGCTGCCTCTTAGCGCCGATTGGTGAGAAGCGGTAGACCCCAGCGGAATCTTAGCAAAGGCAGCGCATTTAAGTGCTATTACCGCCCGCGCGCCCTCATCATCGCGGTGACGCAATTGAGGCGATCTGTATCCCGCCCATCTGGCAACCTCGCCTCGATATAGGTCACCACGGCTTCGCGCCCGGGTGTTGGCGGATAGAGATAGGCATCGAGCACACAGCCGCCGCCACTGAATTGCAAACGACGACCGTTGGCCTCGCGCAAATCCTGATCGGGTTTGCCAAAAACGCTTGTCAGTCCGGTTCCGGTATGCCCCATTATCGCGCTCAGGCCGGTGAGCTTGATGGCGGGAGGTGGCGGCAGCGCTGGCGTATCGGGCTCCTTCGGCGTGGTCGCACAACCCGCGAGGAGGAGCACGCCGCCCAAGGCCGCTTGTCGTATGAAATGTCTGATCATGCGGTATGATTTAGGGGTAATCCGACCCAACGACAAGAGCTTCCCACAGCGTGCTAACTCCGCTATCGGGCGTCGCAACTCAATATAAGGATTTCTTTATGACGGCTGCCACCCTTGACGTTGTCGCGATTGGCAACGCGCTTGTAGATGTGATTTCGCAGGCTGATGAGGCTTTTCTTGTGAGCGAGGGTTTGCATAAGGGCTCGATGCAGCTGATCGATGGCGCCGCCGCCGTTGCGCTTTATGGCAAGATGGGGCCGGGCATCGAGGCGAGCGGCGGTTCGGCGGCGAACACGGTGGCGGGCATGGCATCGCTCGGGCACAGATGTGGGTTCATCGGGCAGGTTGCGGGTGACGAGCTTGGCGATGTTTTCGCGCACGACATTCGCAGCGTTGGCGTCACTTTTACGACCGCGCCGATGGTCGGCAATGGCCCCACCGGGCGCTGCCTCATCCTCGTCACGCCGGATGGCCAACGGACGATGAACACCAGCCTTGGTGTGGCGAATTATCTGTTGGAAAGCGCCATTGATAAAGCGCTGATCGAATCCGGTGCAGTGCTCTATCTGGAGGGCTATCTGTGGGATTTGCCCGAATCACGCGCCGCGATGGCGGGGGCGATAGCCATCGCGAAGGCTGCTGGGCGCAAGGTCGCGTTCACGCTGTCCGACGCGTTTTGCATCGCCCGTTATCGCTCGGATTTCGCTGCGATGATCGCCAAGCGAGACATCGACATTCTGTTTTGCAACGAGGCGGAAATTCTGGCGCTGGTAGAGGGGAGCGATTTCGACGCGGCGGTTGCTCAGGTTGCGCCAAACGTGCCGATGCTGGTCGTTACGCGTTCAGAGCACGGCGCGATTGCGGTTGCCGATAGCGTGCGCACATCGGTGCCCGCCGAACCCGTTAGCCATTTGGTCGATACCACGGGCGCTGGCGATCTTTTCGCCGCCGGCTTCCTCGCGGGGCAGGCGCAGGGTCGCTCACTACACGACAGCCTGACAATGGGCGCCATCGCTGCCGCTGAGGTCATTTCACACTTCGGCCCGCGACCCGAAGCTGATTTAAAAGCGCTTGTTGCCACCAAACTCGGCTAGCCCTTCCCTTTTCGCACAAACCAAGCTAAGGGCCCGCTCAATTAGCAAGATCAAGGAGCCGCATGGCTAAAGAAGATATTATGGAACTGCGTGGGCAGATTATGGAATTGCTGCCCAATGCAATGTTCCGCGTTAAGCTTGAGAATGACCATGAGGTGCTCGGGCATACTGCGGGAAAGATGCGTAAAAACCGCATTCGTGTGCTGGTGGGCGATGAAGTGCTCTGCGAAATTACCCCTTATGATCTGACCAAGGGCCGGATCACTTACCGTTTCAAGTAATTCGGAGCGCGGCGCAATGCGCCTCATCCTCGCCTCTGCATCCCCCCGCCGCGTTGAGCTGCTCGCGCGACTTGGATTGACGCCTGACGCGATTGACCCCGCAGATATTGATGAAACACCTTTGAAGGCTGAGCGTCCGCGCGATTATGCGCGACGGATGGCGGTGGAGAAGGCTGCGATGATTGCAGCGCGACATGCAGGCGCTGTTGTGCTTGCTGCGGATACTGTGGTCGCAGCCGGGCAGCGGATTCTCCCCAAAGCGGAGGATGAGACTCAGGCGCGCGCCTGCCTGTCGCTGCTTTCTGGGCGGCGGCACCGTGTGCTAAGTGCGGTATGCCTCATCGATACACACGGCAAACAGCGCCTCCGCCTGTCAGAAACCATTCTTGCCTTCAAGCGGCTCTCACCCCGTGAGATTGACACCTATCTCGCGAGCGATGAGTGGCGCGGCAAAGCGGGTGGCTATGCCATTCAAGGGTATGCTGAGAGCTTTGTGCGGACGCTGTCCGGCGCGCACTCGGGTGTGATGGGGCTGCCGCTTTTTGAAACCCGGGCGCTTTTGGTGAGCGTTGGCCTGATCGATGGCTGAATGGCTTTATGAAGAGGGCATTGGGGAAGCGCGCGCGGCGCTGGTGCAAGACGGTGAGATGATCGAAGCTCACATTGAGCCCGAAGAGGACGGCTTGCTTGCAGGCACCATTTGCATCGGACGCCTAACGGAAATCCTTGTCCCGGCGCGGCGTGGAATTTTAACCTGTGAGCGCGATGAGGCGCTCCTTGAGCCGCTTCCCAAGACCCTCACTCAAGGCGGGCAACTGCTGATTGAAATCGTCCGCCAGGCTATTCCCGAACCAGGAGCAGTGAAACGTGCCAAGGCGCGGGTTGCGTTGCCGGAAGCCAAGCCGCGCCTTGGCCCCGACTTGCTTGCGCGCATCACCGCGACGGGCATCCCCATCCGCCACATCAGCCTGCATGAGCATGATTCTTTGGAGGAATCAGGCTGGTCGGAACTGCAGGAACAAGCCACCACTGGCATCATCCCCTTCACGGGTGGCACGCTCCGCATCAGCCTCACTCCGGCGATGACGTTGATCGATATTGACGGGCATCTGCCGCCCCCCGCGCTCGCCATCGCCGCCGCCCGCGCCGTCGCCGCAGTGATTCGTCGATTCGACGTCAGCGGCTCGATCGGGATCGACTTTCCGACACTTGCCAACAAGGCTGAACGGCTGGCCACAGCAGACGCGTTCGACGCGATCCTCCCACTCCCCTATGAACGCACCGCGATCAACGGCTTCGGCTTTCTCCAGATTATCCGCCCCCGTGCGCGGGCATCACTGTGCGAGCGGCTCCATTATGAACGTGTGCCTGCGGCAGCCCGCGCGCTCGTCCGCGTGGCGCAACGCTCCGGGATAATCGGCAACGCCACGATAACAGCGCACCCCAGTGTCATCGCGCACCTCAGCGCCCGCAAGGAATGGCTCGATCAGCTCGCCGTTCAACTCGGCGGCGCCATTGCCTTGCAGTCCGACACCGGCCTTGCGATAGGATCAGGCCATGTCGCCAAAGCCTAACATCTGCCCCTTATGCGCTCAGCCAACGGCCCCCGCGCACGCACCGTTTTGCTCGCAAGGCTGCAAGGATCGTGATTTGCTCAACTGGTTGGGAGAGGCCTATGCCACACCCGTTCGGCCCGATGAGGAAGATTCCGCCTCAACAGGGCTGGACAATGGCGGCCAAGCCTGACTATAGCGCCGCTTCTCGCGTAAAAACGCGCACGATGCCTGGGTAGCTCAGTTGGTAGAGCATGCGACTGAAAATCGCAGTGTCGGCGGTTCGACCCCGTCCCCAGGCACCATTGTCATACGCTTCGGGTGATCACACTGGTTCGCTCGTTACACGCCTCTCTCGCGCGTTCGCATCATCTGCCAGCCTTCGCCCAATATTGATCGCGCAGGAGACGCTTGTAGAGCTTGCCGGTATCATGGCGCGGCAATTGTTCCATGAAATCAATCCGCCGTGGTATTTTTACACCGGAGAGCTTCTCACGGGCATAGGCGATGAGGTCATCGCGGAGTGCATCCCCCGCGTCACGCATATCGATGGGCTGAACAACCGCAATCACCTCTTCACCCATCTCGTCATGCGGCCCACCGACCACGGCAACATCTGCGACGCGTGGGTGGGTGATGAGGTGGTTCTCTATTTCTTGCGGATAGATGTTAACGCCACCTGAGATGATCATGAAGCTCTTGCGATCCGTCAAATAAAGATAACCGTCCTCATCCATCCAGCCGACATCCCCAAGCGTTGACCAACCTTTTGAATTACGCGAAGAGGCCGTCTTTTCGGGATCGTCGTGATATTCAAATACATTCTCGCTCTCAAAATAGATCGTGCCCTCCGTGCGCGGGGGCAGCTCGGTTTCAGTGTCATCGGCGAGGATATGAGTGGCGCCGAGAAATGATTTTCCCACCGAACCTTTATGGCTCAACCAGTCAGCGGAGTTAATGAACGTAAGCCCATTTCCCTCAGAACCGGCGTAGTATTCCTCCAAAACGGGGCCCCACCACGCAATCATGGCTTCCTTGACCGGGATCGGGCAAGGTGCAGCCGCGTGGATGGCGCAGTTCAGCGACGAAAGGTCGTAGGACTGGTGAACGTCTTCCGGCAACTTGAGCAGACGAATGAAATGGGTCGGCACCCATTGGCTGCATGTCACCCGATATTTCTCGATACACGCGAGCGCCACTTCAGGGTCGAATTTCTTGAGCAGGACTACTGTCCCACCCACCTTGTGCATTGTCATTGACCAGCGCAACGGCGCGGCGTGATAGAGCGGCGCAGGCGACAGATAAACACTGTCTGACGTAAACCGGCACAGCCCAACGCCGAGCGCGAAAAGTGCATTGGTGCCCGTAATCGCGGGGTCGGCTGGTAACGCGACCTTCACCCCCTTTGGCTGGCCCGTTGTGCCCGATGAATAGAGCATATCGATTCCGGCGCGCTCATCACCGATTGGAACCGCCGGCATGCCGCGCACAGCATCTTCCCAACAGCCGTAGCCAGAAATAGCGCCACCAAGCGCGTAGCGTTCAATATCGGTTGCGAGCGCCTCCGCTACGCCCGCAAGACTGGCAGAAACGACCAGTATTCTCGCACCTGAATTCTCAATGATGTACTCATTTTCTGCCTTCGTCAGTCGTGACGAAATGCAGACATAACGCAAGCCTCCGCGGTGGGCGCCCCAGACCAGGCCATAATAATGCGGCGTATTTTCGAGCATGAATGCCACGACATCATCATGCCACAGTCCCCTGGAGCGAAAAAACTGCGCCACCCGATTTGAGGCTTCATCAAGCTCCCGATAGGTGATGACCTCTCCAGTTTCGCCAGCAATAACTGCGGGTTTATCGGGGTTGATCAGGGCATGAACACTTGGGTGCATTGTCGTTATCCTCTCGGGTCGTGCAACAGCTTCTAACTCATTGTGCTGCTGCGACAACAGCAAATCAGGCGCCCACGAACGTCTGTAATTGCACCCAGTCTGCGTTGGCGCTAGGCTTTGGCATGTTCCAAAACAATAACCCTGATTTTGACCCTTACGCACTCCTTAAAACCATCAGCCAGAGAGGTCATTGCGGCTTTCTGGGTGTTGAATATCACGCGCATGGCGATGATTGGTGCGAACTCGCGCTGCCCTACAACGCGGCCCTTGCTGGCGATTGGGTAACCGGCGTCATGGCGTCTGGCCCGGTCATCTCGCTGATGGATATGGTCACGAGCATGGCATTGTGGCTCAAATCTGGAAAATTTCAGCCCCAAGCCACGCTCGATCTTCGTGTGGACTATCTTCGCCCTGCGAAAGTGGGAGATAAGATCATCGGCCACGGCGAATGTTATAGCATCACACGCTCCATCGGGTTTGTGCGCGGCTATGCGCATGATGGCGACCCAGAACACCCCATCGCGCACGTCGTCGGCACGTTCATGTTTACGGCTGTCGGATGATGATTGCACCCTACGCACAGTCAATGGGATTTGGGTCGGAACGCGACAATGAAGGCAGGCTCGTACTGACGATGGCGTTTGACGCTTCAAAATTGGGGCGGCCCGGCTTCCTGCATGGCGGTGCAATTGCGGGAATGCTCGAAACTGTGGCGTTTATGACACTTTCCGAGGCGCTCGGCGACGATGACAAGCCGCACCTCAAACCAGTGAACGTGACGGTCACATTTATGCGCGGTGGCGTTGATCGCCTAACCTATGCCCGCGCAAAACTCTCGCGTCTGGGCAGGAGGATCGCAAACAT
>JAYVZY010000099.1:0-2011 GCA_043782885.1 Sphingomonadales bacterium
GCGTCACCCACCACGTCGGCAATAATGTACAACGGCCGACGTTTCGATTCCATATACAGCCGACCTAGATATTCGCCAATCATCCCCAGCACGAACATCTGCACCGCACCAATGCCGACGACAACGAACATCATTGACGCCCAGCCGGCGATCGTATTCCCCATCAACCAGCTCACCGTAATATAGCCGAGGATAAGGAACGACGCAGCGGTCAAGAGCAACCCTGCATGGCTCGCGAGCCGCAATGGTGTCGTAGAAAAGCCGGTGATCGCACCCAGAGCAAGCCGCATCATCTTCGAGAAAGGGTAGTTCGTCTCGCCGGCGTGCCGCTCTGCCCGATCATAAACCAGCGGCACCTGCCGGAAGCCAACCCAGGCGACCATGCCACGAATAAATCGCGCCTGTTCGGGCATCGCCAGGAAAGCATCCAATGCGCGGCGGCTGATGAGCCGGAAGTCGCCTGTGTCAAGCGGTATGGTCGTGTCCGTCAACGCCGCCAGCAGACGATAAAACAGCGCTGCCGAGAGTTTTTTGCCAACGCTCTCCCCCGCGCGCGCGCGCCGTACGGCATAGACAACATCCGCCTCCTCGGCTGCCATCAGCCTAAGCATGTCCGGCAAAAGCTCCGGCGGATCTTGCAAATCGGCATCCAGAATGAGGATTTTTTGTCCGCGTGCCAGATCTAGCCCGGCCGTCAGTGCCAATTGGTGGCCGTGATTGCGAGAGAGGTTGATCGCGACCATGCGTGGGTCGTTTGTGGCCAAGCGCAGCATCGAAGGCCAGCTCTCGTCTTTCGATCCATCATTGATCAGGACAAGCTCATATTCTTCCCCCGCGACCATCGACGCAATCGCCGTCACGCGGCGGTGCAGCTCATCAAGGCAGGCAGCCTCATTATAGCAGGGGATGACAATCGAGAGGTGGGTCATTCTTCTTCATGTTTCGGCTGAGTGCGATTATCGATCCTGTATACCGCATTTCTGCCGTCGCTCCAAAGCTTTGTCATGCCCCAGAGGTTCTTGGGATCATAACGCGGTGGATCAAGGAGCCAGACATAGTCAAATTGATCACGCGGCAGGTTGATCAGCGCATAGTTCAACGTCCGCCAATATTCCCCTCGGCAGCGATGAAACAGCACGATCTGTGAGGGGTCACCGCGATAATGCCCCGGATACCCTCCGCCGACTGGGTAGCGCGAGAGCATCAGTTGCGCGCCTGGCATGTTCCATTGATCATTGGAAAAGGCATTGCGGCGGACCGTCGCGAGAGCAGGTACATGTTCCAATCGGTTCGTCATCCACAGTGTATGGCAATCATGGCCGACAAAGCTGACCAGTCGCGCCCCGTCTGGCACATAATCCAGACCCTTCAGCGCGCCGTCATAGACGCGTGCTGACTGCGCAAAGCTCGCGGTTGTTGCAATGGTACGCGCGCTGAAGAAAACGACGCCTGCAATCATCAACCCTATCCGAAGTTTCGGCCCTGCTGAGGTGCGAAATCGAATGCCGAGCAAGGCAATCGCCAGAATGTAGCTCGTCAGCCGCATATCGGCATAGGCGGAGCCAAACACGACGCGCGGCAAGATAAGGAACGCGGTGAGCAAGATCAGGCCGCTAGCGAGCAGGTTGCGCGAATAAGTGAGCTTTGGGTTGCGCAACCAATCAGGCGCCGATCGGGTAGAGCCCCGCACAGCATGGGCCGCAATACCCGCAACCATCACCGCAACAATAAGGCCGCTTAGTGCGTAAACGGAGAGTTCATCAAATGCGCGCCAATGATCACGCAAAACCATTTTATACCAGAGCATCTTTTGGTTCCAATGAAACCAGTCCCCTGTCCTTCCTGACGCATTTCCGCCATTGCGCCAGAGCACCATCAGCATCAGCGGCGGCGCGAGTGCAAGGCATTGCAGCGCAGCGTGCCAAACAGCGGGCAGCCATTGTCGTCTTCGATCATGTTGATGCACAATCTCGGATGAGGCAGCCAGCAGACACAATGCGCCCCAACCATA
>JAYVZY010000100.1:0-4386 GCA_043782885.1 Sphingomonadales bacterium
TCACCGGGTGATTGTCCGCCAATCGCCGCCGCAACCGTTGTGTTGATGTCATCGGGCGTGAGGCCATAGCGCGAGGCGCGCACGCGATCGACATCAATCCGCACCGTGGGCTGGCCAAGGGACTGAAACACGCCAAGGTCGGTAATGCCGCGCACCTTCGCCATTTCGCCATCTATCTGATTGGCGAGCCGTTCGAGCGTCGTCAGGTCTGGCCCGAAGATTTTGACCGAGTTTGCCCCCTTCACGCCCGAAGCCGCCTCGTTCACATTGTCCTCGATATATTGCGAGAAGGTAAAATCGACGCCGGGGTAGCGGTTACGAAGCTTATCATTCAGTTCTGATGTCAGCTTTTCCTTCGTCATCCCCGCAGGCCATGTATCGAACGGCTTCAAGGGGACGAAATACTCAGCGTTGAAAAAGCCCGTCGCATCGGTGCCGTCATCGGGGCGACCGTGCGTTGAGGTGACGGTTTCCACTTCGGGATAGGCGCTCAGGATTTTGCGGATGGCATTAACACTCGGTTGTCCCTCCTCCAGCGAGATCGAGGGCGGCAGGCTCGCGCGGATGTAAAGATTGCCCTCTTCAAGATGCGGCAAAAACTCAACACCCAGCATCCGCACGCCAATCAGCGCGGTGACGAACAGCAGCGACGCTCCGCCCATCACCAATGTGCGGTTGGCGAGCGCGAAGGCGGCGCGCGGCTCATACAGATTGCGCAACCAGCGCACGATGCGGGTTTCAACCTCATCAAGATGATCGGGCAGCATCATCGCCGCCAACACGGGCGATATGGTGAAGGTGGCGAGCAATCCGCCCGCAATCGCATAGGCATAGGTCTTTGCCATCGGCCCGAAGATGTGTCCCTCAACTCCGGTGAGCGTAAACAACGGGATGAAGCTCGCGATGATGATTGCGGCGGCAAAGAAAATCCCCCGGCTCACCTCGCTCGCACCGTGTAATATGGCCGAGATGCGGCTGGTGTAGGAGAAGTGGCCTTGACCAGCCTCCACATGGCGCGCGCGCTCCACCATGTGGCGGAAGATATTCTCGACCATGATGACGCTGGCATCAACGATCAGCCCGAAATCAAGCGCACCGACCGAGAGCAGATTGGCTGATTCACCCTGCGCGGTCAGGATCAGCACCGCAAACGCCAGCGCAAACGGGATCGTCATCGCCACTATCACCGCGCTGCGGAAATTGCCAAGGAACAGCCATTGCAGGATGAAAATCAGTGTAATGCCTGCCAGCAGGTTATGGATAACGGTGCCGGTGGTGAGGTTGATCAGGTCTGAGCGATCGTAAATCCGCTCCAGCGTTATGCCGGGCGGGAGGATACCCGAAGCGTTGATGTCGGCCACCTCTTTCTTCACCGCCTCAATCGTTGGCATCGATTTGGCGGCGCGCTGCATCAGCACGATACCCATCACAATATCATCATCGCCATTCTGCCCGGCAATGCCGAGGCGAGGCTGATTACCGATTTTCACAGTGGCGACGTTCCTGAGCTCCACGGGCACCCCCGCATTGCTCGCGACCAGCACATGCTCAATCTGGTCAGCGGATTGGATGAGGCCAACACCGCGCACAATCGCCGCCTGCGGACCAAAGTTGATGGTCTGCCCGCCAACATTGCTGTTGCTCTTGCTAATGGCGCTGATGATCTGGCCGACGGTAATGTTATTCGCAACGAGCCTGTCACGATCCACCACCACTTCATAGGTGCGCAGCTTGCCGCCCCAGCCGGTCACATCAATCACGCCGGGGATAGCCTTGAAGCGGCGTTGCAGCACCCAATCTTGCAGCGTCTTCAAGTCCATCACGGAATAACCCGCCGGCGCCTTAATCCGGTAACGATACACCTCACCTATCGGGCTAGTGGGTGAGATATTGGCTTGCGCGCCACCGGGCAGCGGTGGCAATTGCGCCAGCCGATTGATGACACTTTGTTGTGCCTGATCGAAGCTCAGATCATAGCTGAACTGGATTTTGACATCAGACAGCCCGAACAGCGAGATTGCGCGGATGGCCTTAAGGCTGCGCAGCCCCGCCATCTGCACCTCAATCGGGATGGTGACGTTGCGCTCCATCTCCTCTGCTGAGAGGCCTGCGCTCTGCGTGACGATCTCGACCATCGGCGGCACTGGATCGGGATAGGCTTCAATGTTGAGCTGCGAAAAGGCCACGCCACCGGCGATCAGCAATGCGCCGAGCAAGGCAAGGATCAGCATCCGCTGCCGGAGCGCGAACCGCACCAGAGTATTCATCGGCGCAGGTTCACCGTTGGGTGCCCGCCTCGTTGACGAAAATCGCGCCGCCGGTGACGATCTTCTCGCCAGTGTTAATGCCGCTGAGCACCTTCACCATGCCGCCAACACTATCACCCACCTTGATCGTGCGTGCCTGCAACAGGCCGTTGGGGAGCGCGACCCATATTCGCGCGACGTCTCCCTCATGAATGACAGCGCTCGCAGGAATGCTGAGTGCGCCAGCATCCGCAGCGCTATGCCGGATGACGAAGCTCGCAAACATTTGTGGTTTAAGCGCGCGGTCTGGATTCTCGATGGAGCCCCGCACAGCCAAACGGTGCGTGTTGGGATCAAGCGCGGCGGCGATGTTGTCGATCTTTGCATGAAAGATGCGCCCCGCATAGGCGGTCGTTGTCACATCCACCGCATCACCGATATGCACCAGCGCAGCGTCATCTTCGGTCAGTTGCGCGATCAGCCAAACGTGTGTGGGGTCGGTGATCGTGAACACCGGTGTGCTGCCACCCGAGGTGACGAACAAGCCCGGTGATACGGCGCGCGTCGCAATCAGGCCGCCCACAGGCGCGCGGAGCGCGGTTTCAACATGAATGCCCGACACCTCGTGTGCGCTTTCGAGATTACCGATCTCCGCCGATGTCTTGCCGAAAATCGCCAGCTTGTCGCGCGCAGCGCCCAAGGCTGACTCCGCGCTGCGCACCGCCGATTGCGCTGCGATCAAATCAGCTTGTGATTGGCGATAATCCTTGAAGGCGCCGCCCGCCGTTTTATATATCTCTTCCTGCCGATGGTTATTCTCTTCGGCTATCCGCAACGCGCCCGCTGCGGTGCGCCGTGCAGCGGCGGCCGCAAATAGAGCGTTGCGCGCATCAACATAGTCAGGCGTGCGAATTTTCAAGAGCGGTTGCCCGCGACTGACCTGCGCTCCCGCATCGACGAAAACCTGAGTCACTTGCCCACCATAAGGCATAAAAACCGGCGTGCCACGCGTGTCATCCGCCGCGATCGTACCCGTTGCGATAGTCTGATCATTGTCGCCCGTTGCACCCGCCGATTTTACGGTGAGCCCTGCCAATTGATCAGGCGTTGGGCGAAACGTGCCGGCAGGGAGCGGTTGCTCGGTTGCGGGCGCGGGCGTCAGGATCCAGCGCGCTACCACAACAAGGAGGCCAACCACGATGATGCCCAACACACCTATACCGAGAATACGATACTGCTGCCGCTTCGATAACGTATTACCAAGTGGAAGCGTCGGCAGATTTTCGAGGTCAATCATACGTCTGCTCTCGGAGTGTTATTGTCGTTCACTCCGGTGCCTATAATCTCCGCGCCTATCGCTGTCCAGATCATGTCACGCTTCTCTGCCGTTCAATCCCCATCGGAGCGCACCGTATAATGCTTCATACTGGCGGTTATGCGGCGGCGTCATTTCGATCACCACGGCCACCGTGCCGGTGCGTTGCTAGCGCAGGTTGCGCGCAAAGGTTGACTCATGACGGAAACCGAAAACCTATTCCTACAATTTTGAAATCATTCATTTGCGCAGTCTTCCAGACTGGCGGAGATTGGGTGAGCAGGTATGGGATCGGGTGATGGTAGCGGAGGAGGGATAGGAACACTGCACATAACGCATTGAAATATATATATTTTCTTCGTTTCAAAGCCATTGGATACCCCCATCAATACCCCCAAAATTGCCTTGCGGTAAGGTGCCTCTTAGCTGCGACAAACGGTGGGATCAGGGACTGGGGCGCGTCGAGCGCGCCCCGATTGGAGATCACAGCTTGGGAAGCGGTTCGCGAAGGACGATCTGACCGTTCATCGGGATTACGGAGAGTAGAAGTGAGAGGCCTTTGCCGTCACGATGTGGCCACGCGGCCCCAACCTTTGTCCAGAATGAGTTGTCACCCTTTTTGTGACATGCCATGCTTGAAATGCTGGCGTCTTGGGTTCGGTGGTCGATGAAGCAGCTTTGCTTGCCATGATGATATTCGTTTCGGTTTGGCTCGTTGCCATCCTCCGATAGACCGCACGATTGAGTGCGGGCGTCATGTCCTACACGGGTGAGCGAACGCGAACTGGTGCGGGCCGGACATTGACGCCCGACCAAGTATGGTCA
>JAYVZY010000101.1:0-2260 GCA_043782885.1 Sphingomonadales bacterium
TGCTTGTAGTCGTAGGGGCATTATGGTCACAACCGTTCAAACCGTCGCGTATCTGGGGCTAGAGGCGCGCAGTGTGGAGGTGCAGTGCCAGGTTGCGCCTGGAGTGCCGCGCTTTGTCATTGTCGGGCTGCCGGATAAGGCGGTGGGTGAGAGCCGCGAGCGGGTGCGCGCCGCCATCACCGCGATGGGGCTCGCGCTGCCGCCGAAGGCGATCACGATCAACCTTTCGCCTGCCGATTTGCCCAAAGAGGGCTCGCATTATGATCTGCCGATTGCGCTGGCCCTGCTGGGCGCGATGGGCATTGCCGACAATGAAACGCTGAGCGGTTATCTGGTGGTCGGCGAATTGGGGCTGGATGGGCGGATCGCCACATCGCCCGGGGTGTTGCTTGCGGCGCTCCACGCGTCAGCGGCGGGGTTGGGGCTGGTGTGCCCCGCGAGCCAAGGGCCGGAGGCGGCGTGGGCCGGGCAAATTGAAGTGCTGGCTGCAACAGATTTGTTAGCGTTGCTCAACCATTTCAAAGGATCGGTCTTGCTGCCCGCGCCGGTGGTTGGTGAGGCCGAAGAACGCGCACATGGGCCGGATCTTGCGCAAGTCAAAGGACAGGAAACCGCGAAGCGCGCGATTGAGATTGCAGCGGCAGGTGGGCACAATCTCGTTATGGTGGGGCCACCCGGTGCCGGAAAATCGCTGCTCGCCGCGTGCGTGCCGGGCATCTTGCCGGATTTGACGCCCGCCGAGGCGCTTGAGGTTTCGATGGTGGCGAGCATCTCGGGCGAGTTGACGGGGGGGCGGATGACCCGCACCCGCCCGTTCCGCAACCCGCACCATTCAGCGTCAATGGCGGCGCTCGTGGGTGGCGGACTAAAAGTGCGACCGGGTGAGGTCAGCCTCGCGCATCTTGGTGTGTTGTTCCTTGATGAGCTGCCCGAGTTCCGCCGTGAGGTGCTCGATTCGCTTCGACAGCCGCTTGAGACGGGCAATGTGAGCGTCGCGCGGGCCAATGCGCATGTTACCTTCCCCGCGCGGGTGCAGCTTATTGCAGCGATGAATCCATGTGGCCGCGTTGCCCTCGTGCCGTATGTGAAAGTGAAACTCCGCGCGTATCGCCTTGAATATAAGTGGGATATGGGGAGATCACTTGCGTCTAAGATACGCAAACGCAGGGTTGAGCTTGGGGTCTTTGGGCGTGAAGCAGCAAGCATGATGGGAATCGATCACCACACCTTTGTGAAATGGGAGAATGGGCAGGCGCTTCCAGAAGCACAATTCTACCCAGCACTCATCAACTACCTCAATGAGGAGCCGTGGAAAGCGCCCGAGGTGCTTTCTGAACGCTTACGAGCGCAGAGACTACGCCAAGGTCTATCAATGAAACGCGCTGCGCGAAAAATTGGTGTGGACGAAGGAACGTGGATGCGCTGGGAGCGCGATGGGAGAGTTCCGATGAAGCGTCATGTGGAAATGATTGACCGTTTTCTCGGTGGATACTACGTTAGTCATGACGTCAGATAGGAGGAGCGAATGAAGCGATGCCTTGCCCTATTTCTTCTGTGCACGCTCTCAGCGCCACAGATGGTGGCGGCGCGCTCTTCCTCGCATTACCACCACCGATACGCATCTAGTAGCGAGTATTACACCAACGTGAGTGGCCACCATGTCCACCGACCGATGCGCGCCTCGCGCGCACCTTCTGGAGCCTCCGCCCACTGCTATGACGGTTCATGGTCGTTTAGTGAACACCATCAAGGGACATGTTCTCACCATGGTGGTGTAGAAAGGTGGATGTAGCGCATGCTGAACGATTGGTCTGATCGCTTTCCTGACCCTCCACGCAGGAAGCGTGCAAAGTTGAGCCTCAGAGTGTGGCTATTGATCATATCGGCCTTGCTCATTGCTGCTTTGACATTTGCTGGGAAAAGCAACCATCTCATTTAGTAGAGGCTACAATTGAACTAATTGCTCCGCTATTGCCCGTCGCCCGGCTTCGTTCCCATTTCGCCTGTGTGCGGGTTGATGTTTCCCTTTGTCGAATAGTTATCATTTTTAGTGCTGTTGGGGTTCGTGGAGTAGTGAGGAGCCACATATGTCCCATTTTTTGTTGTGTATCCTGAAACATGATGTTCATGCGCCAACATGCTTCCTGAATGCGAACTATGACCGCCACCGTGTCCACCACCTCGCGCATACGCAGGGGCATTGATAAGGAACACCGCACTGAGTGCTGCACATACGACAAGAGTTCTTTTCATAGTATCG
>JAYVZY010000102.1:0-3008 GCA_043782885.1 Sphingomonadales bacterium
TCTGCTCTCAGAAACGACCAACCGATGGCAATCTGTATATTATGGCGGCCTACGCTCGCGTGATGGATAACAATCGCACGGGGGCTGATGTAGTGCTGAAAATAGGTTTGAAGAAGGGCGTGCTGGACCACGAAAAAATTAACCAGTTTCTTGCCTCAATTAAACAGCCTCCTCTAAATAATTGAGAATTTTCTGGAATATTCTTTGTTGAAATCCCCGCAAAAATCCGATCAATTCAGCACACATCACGACACAAGTTTGGTGTTATGACTCTTAATCGTACTAATACGCGAATCAAAAGATTCCCAAATTACACTACTATTTTAACGCACTCGCCCTGATGTGGGAAAAGAGACACTTAAAATTGCTTCCCGTAATCCCCTTACAATCTCGCCTCTCGGATTGCGGTGATGCCCGCCGCGCTCACCAACGCATTGTTCCCGAAACTCTCATCGGCTGCGCCCCACGAAGCGCGGGCGATGGGCGATGCGGCCACCACGCTGATGCTCTGCCTGATTTCGCCGCCGGTGCTGATCGCGATCCTAGCTGCGGAGCCATTCCTCAAGCTTTGGGTTGGCGCGCAGCTGGGCGCGAGTGCGGCGCCGGTTGCGCGCATTCTCATATTAGCATTCTGGTTTAATGCTTTGGCGCTGGTTTCTTTTACAAGACTTCAAGCACGTGGTCGTCCGGACGTCGTGACGAAAATCCTCCTGGTGCAAATTCCACCTTATTGGCTGGCGCTCTATTTTGGGATGACACATTTCGGGCTGCGCGGTTGCGCGCTGGCGTGTTTGCTCCGGATGGTGATGGATTTTGGCCTCCAATCTTGGATGAGTGATGGCGTGAAAATGCGGATTGCTCCGGTTGCGCGCTATGGTGCGGTGTTGGTGGGAGCGATCATTATCGCAGCGCGGGTTAGCGATAATCTTCTGGCGTTCCTGTGCGCGTCTTGTGTGTTGGTGGTGTTGATTTTGGCATTGGCGTGGCGCGATCTGCCGTCTGCGATGCGCGCCAGACTTACGGCGTATCGGCCAATCACAGCCGGACTACGCTGGCTTTCATGACACGCTTTCATCTCGCCGCTGCCGTAAACGATCGGAAGATTTTGGCGCAATGCCTCGCGCGCTCGCCTGATGTGTGCTCAGGCGAACTTGGTCTCGATATTTATGAACATTACCCGACCGCCGGCGCCGCCTATAATGCAGCATTGGATGCCGCCGCTGATGCAACCTACGTGCTGTTTGCGCATCAAGATGTGTATCTGCCAACGGGGTCCCTCGCGCGGTTGGTGAATCAGCTTAAACAACTCGACGCCATCGCGCCAAATTGGGCGGTTGCGGGGGTGATCGGCGGCGACGCGGCGCGCAATCTTGTCGGCGAGACGTGGTGCTCCGGGCATAACCGCATCTTGGGCGCGCGCAGCGCAAATCCGATCCAAGTTGAAACGCTCGATGAGATGTTGCTGATTGTCCGCACCGCCTCGGGCCTGCGCTTTGACCCCGAACTGCCAAGCTTCCATCTCTACGGCGCGGATATTATCCTGACGGCCCAAAAAGCCGGAATGAGCGCATGGGTGATCGATCTTCCGGTCGTGCACCACAGTCGCCCCGTCATTTCGCTCTCAGGCGCATATCTGGTCGCTTATCGCTACATGCAGCGCAAATGGCGGGCGGAACTGCCTGTGTTCAACCTCGTGTGCCCATTGGAGCCCAATATGCTGCGCTACTGGATCACGCAGCTGCGGCTGCGGCGGAAGCATCGTGCGCGCGCCAATCGTCCCGATCCTGAGGGCGACCCGGTCGCGATTGCGCGCAGAATCGGCTATGAGGGCAGTGCCGGTTTGCGTGCGGTCACATAAATCTGCGTCATGAAAAGGTGCTCGAAACGGTTGCTTGTCAGCCGATTGATCCAACGCGTGCGCGCCGAGGGCGGCGTGATTGGCGTTACGGAGACGATTTCTAGTCCCGCACTTCTGAGCAGAGCCGAATAACTCTCCGGCGTGAACCAGCGCAAATGCGATCGATCCATCACCCCAGTTTCGGTCAGCTCGAATTCACCCTTGATGAGCGCCAAAACGACCCGCCAGTGGCTGATATTTGGCGATGAGGCGAGCACCAGCGCACCCGGTTTGAGGCAATCCACGAGGCGCGCCAGCGTCGCCCGGGGATCAATGAGGTGCTCAAGCACCTCACTCGCGATCAGCGCGTCATAGCGCGCGATATGCCCGCTCAAATCGAGCGCATCCACATCGCCGCACAGCACATCCGTGATCCGAGTGTGCGCGAGTGTGGCGGCATTTGGGTCGAGTTCAATGCCCACGTATGTCGATGCCTTACCCGCCGCAATGGCGAGCGCTCCGGTCGTGCCATCGCCGCAGCCAAGCTCCAGAATTGCGGCCTGCGCGTTGAGTGGCAATGCCGCTACCATATCTGCGCGCGCCCCAGTGTAATAATCGGGTAACTTATCCGTATAAAGCCTTGTTGTTGCTACCATTTTTGAGTCCTTTGGTTTGCTTCACGGTGGCTCACTGCGGCAATTCCACCCAGCACCACAAAGATCAGGGCATGGCTGTCTTCCTGACTAAGCACGCTCTTGCCGGTAAGAAAAACGAAGACGAGAGCGCCGAAGGGCAGGAGTAATTTGCTTTCGGGCGATTGCGCCTTAAGGCCATAACGGAAGCCTTGGCCGATCCCCAGCAGCATCAGCGTCATGAAGCAGATGAAGCCGAGAATGCCGTATTCCAGCGCTATTGAGAGCCAGTAATTGTCGATGGTGAGTTTGCCATCTTCATTGTCGGCAAAGCCCAACGTGGTCGCGGCCATGCCGGGGCCATAGCCAATCGGCCAGTGCAACACCTTTGGAATCCCCGTTTGAATTTGAATCTGGCGTGATTCGTTGCTGGCAGCCTGCGCCCCGCCGCCAAAAATCATATGGTTGAGCCGCATCCAAAAGAGCGAAAGGCCGACAAACCCAGTGAACATGACCGGATAGGCGATGAGCAGAAGCGG
>JAYVZY010000103.1:0-1679 GCA_043782885.1 Sphingomonadales bacterium
TCCCACCCAAATTGAGCTGCGGCGACGTGACCGCAAGATCACCACCTTGGAAAGCTGCGTCTGAGGTGTTTCTAATCGACTCAACACGATATTCCGTACCGCCGACAATGCCGACCCCATCATCTGCCCAAGGGGACTTGATGCCGTATTCGCCAAGCTTTCCGACCAGAACACCGCTCAGAACCGCACGGCTCGCGTAACCGGATTGGAAAGCGCCAGCCGTGATATATTTTTCAGCGGCAGTGGTCACATTGCCCAAGGTAAAAATATCATAGGGAACGCAAGCCGGATCAGTACCGTCAACGACCGACTGGCAGGTGAGCTTGCCACCGACATTAACCACATTGAGTGCGTTCTGAATACGTCCGAGCGATACATCATTGGAGATGCGCTCTTGTGATTTTGCAATCCCATAACTGCCATAAACATCATAAGACCAGATGTGGCTTAGATTGCCTTTTACCCCTAAAACCCCGCGATAACTGTCATGGGTGAACGCATCGAGCCGTGGTTTGCCCTCCACATTCGCGCGGCCAAGTGTGAAGGTGGTTGTATCCGTGGGCTGCAAACCTGCATTTGTGCACAGATTGGCCACTTCATCGGCCGAGAGCAATGGATTGTTGCACAGCACGCTGAATGTGGCGCCATTGGTATAAGCCGGCGAGTATTGCGCAACCGTCTGGTCGTGCGAATATTGCGCCTCAATATAGAGCTTGGCCTTGGTGCTCAGTTCATAATTCAAAAACAGGCCCGCATCATAGCGATCATCCGGGCGCTGGAGCTGCGAAAAGGGGGAGAGACTTGGGAAGCCTGGAGAATTATTATACCCATCAATGGTCGAATCAAAAGTGCGCAAGGTATTTTTGGTGGTTGAATCAAGCGTCTGAGGAGTGACCGGGTTGCCGGCGGCATCGTTGTAGGCGAAGACACCAGCAGCACTGTTGGCGGCATCAAGCTGGCAGCTAAAATTGCTCCCATTCTCAACCAAAGGGCAGGCGCTAAAATCGCGTTTGTTGCTCAATATCTCGTTCGTGTGGCGATAGCCCGCATAGACTTCGACATGGCCCTTGCCGTCCGCAAAACCTGTTCCATAGGCCGCGTTAAGGTCAACTACGCCGCCATCAAATCCGCTTCCCGTGTTGCTCGGCACGCCACTGGCGGTGTTCACCGCCTGAATGGCACGATTGTTATTGTTATACTGGTTTGCGCTGTATTGAGCATCAACCTTAAATCCGGTGAATTTATCATCCATGATGAAGTTGACGACGCCGGCAATCGCGTCCGATCCATAAACCGATGCGGCACCACCCGTAAGCACTTCAACGCGCTTGATGAGGCTGGCGGGGATCGAGTTAATATCGGCGCTCGGGTTGACGGGATCGCCAGGGTTCACGCGGCGACCATCCATCAAAACGAGCGTTCTGAAGGCACCAATGCCGCGCAGATCAACGGTTGCCGTGCCGGATTGCGTGGTTGCGCCACCGTTCAAGCCCGCGTTGACCTGGGGCAGTGAGTTCAATAAATCTTCAGCATGGGTTGTGCCCTGCAATTTTGCCTCTTTGGCACTCACGACAGCGACCGGGCTAGCGCTTTTTTCATTGATACGCGGAATGCGTGAGCCAGTGACGATGATGTCTTGGTCTTTTGGCTGAGATGGTGCGGCACTTGGCGCGGCGGCG
>JAYVZY010000104.1:0-10476 GCA_043782885.1 Sphingomonadales bacterium
CAGCTTCCGCATCACCATCGGTAATGATCAGTGCCTGAAGCCTTACTCGGCGAGCATCTTCAACATTTCTGCCATGAGCTTCGGGGCACTCTCTGCCGCTGCCATCACCGCGCTCAACGAGGGAGCGGCAAAGGGCAATTTTTATCACGACACCGGCGAGGGCAGCATCAGCCCCTATCATATCGCCGGTGGCGGTGACATTGTGTGGGAGGTCGCGAGCGGCTACTTTGGATGCCGGACGCTGGATGGGCACTTCGACCCAGAGTTGTTTAAGGCCAAGGCCAGCAGCCCACAGGTCAAAATGATTGAGATCAAGTTGAGCCAAGGTGCCAAGCCTGGTCATGGAGGCGTGCTCCCCAAAATCAAGCTGACGCCCGAGATTGCGGCGACGCGCGGCGTGCCGTTGGACAAGGATTGCATCTCTCCCGCGCGCCACTCCGCGTTCAGCACACCGCTGGAGATGATGGCGTTTATCACCCAATTGCGGGAACTGTCTGGTGGCAAGCCGGTCGGGTTTAAGCTGTGCGTCGGGCATCCGTGGGAATTTATGGGCATTGTGAAGGCGATGCTCGAAACCGGAGTTGTGCCGGATTTCATCGTCGTCGATGGCGGCGAGGGCGGCACGGGCGCGGCACCGCAGGAATTCAGTGATCATGTCGGAACACCTCTGCGGGAGGGCTTGCGGCTCGTTCACAACACGCTTGTCGGCGCCGGACTGCGTGATCAGATCAAGATCGGCGCAGCTGGCAAGGTCACAGGCGCGTTCGGGATTGCATCATTGCTCGCCTTGGGCGCTGATTGGGTAAATGCGGCGCGTGCCTTCATGTTTGCGCTAGGCTGTGTCCAATCACTCTCATGCCATACTAACCATTGCCCAACGGGTGTCGCGACCCAAGACCCACAACGTCAAAAAGCACTCAATGTGCCGAGCAAGGCAGATCGGGTGTTCCAATATCACGAGCGCACGGTGCACGTTTTGGCGGATATGATCGCGGCGGCGGGGCTCAATCACCCCGATGACCTCAAGCCCTACCACATCGTGCACCGTGTGAACGCGACGCAGGTGCGGAACTACGCCGATATGCACTTCTTCTTGGAGCCCAACGAGCTGCTCGACGGCACAGCCGACTCATTTTATAGACGCAATTGGGAGTTGGCGCGGGCGGAGGCGTTTTAGCTCGGCTTGGTCTTCCAGCAGGGTGCGCTAGAGGCGGCCTTCGGCATCAAGCGCATATCCGGCGGAGCGCACGGTGCGGATGATGTCTGCACCGCCTGCACCATTGATTGCCTTGCGCAAGCGGCGGATGTGAACGTCTACCGTGCGCGCTTCAATGTCACTGCCATGACCCCAAACCGAATCGAGCAGTCGCTCCCGTGAGAACACCCAGCCGGGGTGTTCCAGAAAATGCCGTAACAGGCGGAATTCCGTCGGACCAAGCGCAACAGACTTGCCATCACGACGCACTTTGTGCGCCACCGTGTCCATTTCAATATCGGCATAATTGAGTGATTCGCCTGCGAGCGCAGGGCGAATGCGTCGCAACACCGCACCAACGCGCGCGACCAGTTCACGCGGGCTGAACGGCTTTGTCACATAGTCATCCGCGCCGGTTTCAAAGCCTCTAATCCGATCTTCCTCCTCGCCGCGCGCGGTGAGCATGATGATCGGAACGTTGGCGGTGGCGGGCATACGGCGCAGACGGCGGCACACTTCAATCCCAGAAATGCCCTCAACCATCCAATCGAGCAGCACAATATCGGGCGCCTGTTCTTGCGCGAGCAGCAATGCCTCTTCGCCATCTGGTGTTTGGCGCACTTCAAAACCTTCCCGCTCAAAGTGCCATTGAATCAGTTCCGCAAGCGCAGCATCATCCTCAACAATCAACATTTTGGCAGTTGTCATATTAAACCTTTACCGTCTCACCGCGCTCGCGCTCTGGCATAAATTCGCCCGTGGCCGCGAAGTACACCATCTCCGCGACGTTGGTGGCGTGGTCACCCACCCGCTCCAGATTCTTGGCGATGAACAGCAGGTGCGCGCCGCTGCCAATGCTCTTTGGGTTCTCCATCATAAACGTCACCAGCATCCGGAAAATGGCGGTGTAGAAATCATCAACCGCTTTATCGCGCTCATTCACTGCGACAGCCGCTTCGGCATCGCGAGCGGCAAAGGCATTGAGCACATCATGCACCATTTCGCTGGCGATCTCTGCCATCGACTGCAGCACAGTCAGCGATTCATATTTATACCCGGGCTCCAACTGAACGATCCGCTTGGCAATGTTCTTGGCGTAATCACCGATGCGCTCCACCACGCTGGCAATTTTCAGCGCTGCGACCACTTCGCGCAAGTCATCGGCCATCGGTGCGCGCAAGCCGATAATTTGCACCGCGAGTTTCTCGACTTCCATTTCAAGGTGGTCGATCACTTTGTCGTCTGCGACAATCCGGTCGGCTGCGGCGAGGTCGTGACTCATCAACGCCTTCATAGCGCCATCGATTGCCGCTTCAGCGCGGCCGCCCATTTCTGAAATGAGCCCACGCAGGTGATTCATATCTTCATCAAATGCTGTGAGGGTATGTTGTCCGCCGAGGGTAATGAAATATCTCCTGTCTTGTACGAAGGCCTAGCCCGTGCACATGTTCACTTTGTGACACTTGAATGTCATTTTTATGACAATGTCCGATTATATCGGAAATGTCACCGAAACAGTTGTACCTGTTCCCATCACACTGCTGATGTCGAGCTTGCCGCGATGCCGCTCGACAATGTGTTTGACGATGGCGAGCCCCAGTCCGGTGCCGCCACCCGCGCGGCTCCGGGCAGAATCGACACGGTAGAATCGCTCGGTAAGGCGCGGGAGATGATCGGGCGCAATCCCTTCTCCCTGATCGATCACCTGCATTTTAATCGATTTGGGGGAATCCATCTCCACAAGCACCCGCACCGGCGTGTTGGCCCGCCCATATTTAATCGCATTGCCCAGAAGATTATGGACAAGTTGCTGCAATTGGGTGCGGTCACCGGCAACCAACGGCACATTCTCTCCAAAATCGAGGATGATGTTTGCCGGGTCACCCTGCGGACTGCGCAGTTCGCGTGCAGATTGGGTGATCAACGACAGCAAATCCAAGGGGGTCTGTGGCGGTTGGTAGCGTTCTGACTCGATGCGCGAGAGCGAAATAAGATCGTCGATCAGCCTTTGCATCCGCTGCGCTTCGGCGGCCATCACCTTAAGGAACCGCGCGCGCGTCTTGGCATCGCCGCCGGCCGTGTCATCCTCTAACGTCTCGATAAAGCCGAGAACTGCGGCAAGTGGTGTGCGTAATTCATGACTGGCATTTGCAACAAAGTCAGTGCGCGCGCGTTCGGCTGCATACCGCGCGGTGCGGTCAACCATCTGGATAACGCGGGTGCCGGGGCTAATTGTGCTGAAGCGCACCTCCCAATGCTGATCTCGCCCGCCGATTCCGACCGCTTCGACGATTCCGTCCTCTGCCTTATCGGCGAGCATGGGGACGATACTTGGGTGCCGCAGCGCGACGCGGACATCCTGATCCAGAATATGTTCTCCCAGCAGCGCGCGCGCGGACACATTTGCGCGCGTGACTTTGCGGTTGGTCACAATCAACATCGGATCAGAAATCGCACCGATCAGCAGCGCCGCGAAATTGGGTGACGGCGACGGATTCGGGTCGGCCGCGACAACAAACGAGCCCTTTGAGCCGGATATGCGGACATAGAGAATGATCGAGGCTACAACCAGCGTCAGCAACGTCGCGATCACGTCACGATCATAGAAATCAAGACTCGCCGCCGCGATCAGGAGGGCAATCAAAAGAATGGTTAGCAGGGGGTGCTCGCGGATGAACATGTGTTCCCCATACGGCGTCCGTTCGGGTGAGTCATTGATTCGTGTAAAAGAGTCTTAATGCGCCAGCTGATTCTGGACTTTGCGCCGAAGCCGTGTTTAAACGCGCATCATGGAAGAAACGCCTCCCTCCACGGCTGATTTTGTCGCATCGCGTCGGCGTATGCTTACGCTTGGTGCTGCGGGTGCGGTTACGATCATCAGCGTTCGACCCGCCCTCGCACAAACCGTGGGGTCCGTGCTGACCTGCCAAATACCGGTCCCGGACGTAGGGAATGCTGGCAAATATATAGCCGCAGATGGTAGCCTCGTCGCGCCGCTGACGGCGGGCGCATTCCCGCCTTCGCCCTTACCGATCAGGGGCCAGGATGCCAAGAACGCTCTCGGCGGGATGACGATCCCAGGAACCGACTATTCGACCAGCCAGGCATACGTGAACTATATCCGGCGATTGCAGGCTGGGCAGAGCGGCTTCACCTGCTTCGCCTCGCTCCAGATGCCGGGGCGCTGAGGCATTACGGACGCCGTTTACGCGACCGATGCAGAAATGGCGTGCGTGCTGACGCCGCTCGATAGTCTAACGGCAGTGTATCACCGACGTTCGGGGGCGACGCACCTCTTGGCGGAACCTATACCAGAGATATTGGCAGCATTGGGTGCCGCGCCAGCGACAATCATGGCGTTGGTGGAACGACTTGCTGTGGAATACGGCTTAGTCATGAATGCCGATACCACCGCGCTCCTCGGCCAACGTCTCGCGGAATTGGAAGCTATCGGGCTGGTCTGGCAGTTATGATGTTCACAACGACGATGCGTGTTGGCCCTATCGGATTTCGGATCGGATCAGATTGGCGTGCGCCAATCGCGGAGCTTGAGGCGCTCTATCGCGATTACCCGAAGCCGGATGACGGCATTCCTCATTTCACAGTGCGGTTGGAAGCGACGCGTTTTTGGCGGCGTTTTATCCGCCCGTCGGTACAAATCGCTGGCGATCATACCATTCCAGAAGCGCTGCCGTTGCCGCTCGCGCAAGGTGTACTTGCTGCGGAAATGGCCATGAATTTGCAGATGGCACTCGGTCAACGGCATTTCCTGTTGTTGCACGCCTCCAGTGTGGAGCGCGACGGCAAGGTGATTATTCTTACCGGCGAATCCGGCTCGGGTAAGTCAACGCTCGCGGCACTCTTAGGCGAGGCGGGTTGGCGGCTGCTGGGTGATGAGTTCGCGCTGATTGAGCCTGCCACCGGCCACGCCTGGCCGTTCCCGCGCCCGGTCAGCCTCAAGAACGACTCGATCGCGGTGCTGGAAGCACGCTTGCCGACCGCGCGATTCGGCACACGGATTTGCGGCACGCCCAAGGGCGATATTCGTCACCTTATTCCCAATGCGGAGGCGCTTGAGGGGATGGACGCACCCGCCCACCCGGCGCTCATTCTCTTTCCGCGCTTTGGAGCGGCGGAAGCGGTACGTGATGTACTGCCGAGCGAGGTGTTCATCCGCCTGACACAAGCGAGCACCAACTATGTCGCGTTGGCTGAGCGTGGCTATACCGCGCTCACGCGACTGGTGACGCAAACGAGCGCGCGCGCAATTGATTATCCCGACACGGCGCGCGGGCTGGCGTTGGTCGAACAATTGTGGACAGAATTGGCATGAGCGCGCGCTTGCTGTGCACCGTCCTTACTGATCCATCGCGTGCGGTCGGCCTTACGCCCGATCAATGGACGAACATTCTGACTATTGCTCATGCTGAGCGATTAAGCGGCACACTCGCGCACAGACTGACTGGCCTCATACTGCCCCCGGTCGTTCATTCGGCGCTTGAGTCCGCCCGCCTGAATGCCGAAGCAGGTCGGGTGCATGCCCTTTGGGAGGTGGAGATGGCGCGTCGCGCGCTTACGCCTCTCGGCTGTCCGATAGTGTTGCTTAAGGGATCAGCCTTTGTTGCTGCGGGGTTGGCGGCAGGGCAAGGACGCTTAATCGGTGATCTTGATATTTTGGTTCCGCGCTCCAGGCTGGATGACGTGGAAGCCGCGCTGCTTGCGGCGGGTTGGGAATGGGCCAAGCCTGACGCCTATGATGATATGTATTACCGCCGCTGGATGCACGAATTGCCACCGCTCATCCACACATCGCGGGATCGGATGATTGATGTCCACCACACGATTTTGCCACTCACCGCACGGCCTAGGCCGGACGCAGAAGCGCTGATCTGCAATGCTGTAGTGCTTGGAGATGGCATGTCTATCCTCTCTCCAGCTGACATCATCATCCACGCTGCCGCGCACCTCTTCGCAGATGGCGAGCTGGATGGGGGCTTGCGCAACCTGTGGGACATTGACCGGTTGGTGCGGGAGTTTGATCAGGATGACGCCTTCTGGAACAGTTTGAACCAACGCGCCACGCAGCATCAATTGGGCAGAGTTGTCGACCGCGCGTTGCGGCTGGCGCATGCGCTTTACGATACTCCAGTGCGGACACGCGTCCGGTGGCAGTGGACGGATGCCCTCTTCCGCGCCCGCCTGCTCGCGCGCAACGGCCGGGGGCAGAACACGCGCCGTCCGCTCCGCTTCGCATTTTACGTCCGCTCGCATGTGCTGCGGATGCCGCCTTTACTGTTGGTACGCCATCTCTGGATCAAGGCCTTTGGAAAATAGCGCGCGATCAGATGGTGCAAAGCCATACTGCCAGATGATCACTCCATAAATGCCAGCGATCATCGGAAGCCCGATCAGCACATCCACCCATTCAACAAATTGCGTAAACACGAACCCGACGAGGGACGCGGCAAGTCCTGCGATGATGAGTGGCCAACGTATTGCCCCCACCGGCGCACCAAGCACTTTGCTTGCCAGTTGCGCTTTGAGCACTGACGAGAGCAGCAGGGTGACACAGAGCACCATGGCTGGCGCGGCGGCTTGCCAGCGTAGCGACCAGCCCCAGCCGGGCGCCAGCGTCATGATGACGAGCGTAAGCACCACTTGCAGCCCAATCATCAGGGCAGAAATTACCAGATTCCGTTTGCGCGCAACATAAACGAGCGCCGATTCGCTGACAACGCCAATTGCCGCTACGACCTCGGCGGCCATCAAAAAGCAAAGGGCCTTGGCGCCACCGACGAATGAGCTCTTCGGCCCAACCAGTCCCATGACTCCGGTTGCCGTCCAGCCGATAGCAAGCGCAATGCCCAATTGTGCGGCGATAATCCAAAAGCCCACTTGGCCGATTTGAAAGGCCACGCCCGCACGATCACCAGTGGCAAGCTTACGCGCAATCACCGGGCCGAGAACTGGGTCAAAACTTGTTTTCAGCCGCTGTGGGAGCGACGCGACTTGTTGCGCGACGTAATACACGCCGACAATCTCGGGCGCCATGAACAGACCTAGGATAGCCAAATCGATTCGTCGCGACGTCCATTCAATCGCATCGGCCGCTGACAGCGGCAAATTTTGCCACGCCACCTGCGCCAGCCAGCGCAGCTCCAATCGCCAACTGCGCGGGAGGCCGAAGCTCCTCAGAAAGGCCAACAACGCTGTCAAAAAGGCAGCCGTCATCGCGAGCGCATATGAAGCGATCAAGCCATTCTGGCGGGCGAAGTAAAATAATGTCAGCGCCGCAATACTCAGCGTCCACGGTTCAACAATCGAACGGGCCCGCACGGTCGTGGCCACGTCAAACCTGAAGGCAAGCGCCGCGAGAACGATATCCGTCCAGGCAATGGGGATGATGACGAATGGCAGAAGCCTGTCCCAACCATCAGCGGCAGAATGCGGGAACATAATCTGCGGCACAACCCAAAGCACGCCGATGAGCGGCAGCGCGACGAGCAGGCTGATGAGGAGCGCATTGAACGCCTCGTTGACGTGGCGCCGATCGCCGAGCGCAAACTGCTGTGCGAGGCCGCGCCGCATACCATTGGTCGCGATTTGGGCGGCAAACTCAATCACCAGTACAGCATAAGCCATCCGCCCCAAAGCGGCTGCTCCATACATTCTACCGCCGATCACGAGGAACGGGATTCGCCCAACCAAACGGAGCAAAAAGCCGATGACGTTCGTGCGCCCGCCTTGTGCGAGTTGAGCAATATCGTTCGTATTGTCCGGCGGAGTTGCGCTCAATGCGCTGCGCCCCAGCTGGCACCAACGCCAATTTCAACGCCCAAAGGCACATCCAATTTCATATAGGGTTCTGCCGCCTGTGCCATAATGTCTCCAATGACCTTACGCGCGGCGTCGGCATCATCCTTCGGGAGCTCGAAAACTAATTCATCGTGCACTTGGAGCAGCATCTTCACATGCGCCAATCCTGCCTCTGCGAGCGCCGCCGGCATCCGCACCATCGCGCGCTTGATCAGGTCGGCGGACGTGCCCTGAATGGGGGCGTTGATCGCCGCGCGCTCACTCCCGGCGCGCTCATGTTGGCTCGCTGCATTAATCCGGCTGAAATGGGTTTTGCGACCGAAGAGTGTTTTGGTGAAGCCGCGCTCCTTTGTGCTCGCCAGCGTCTCAGTGATGTAGGTCGAAATGCCCGGGAAACGCTTGAAATAGGTGTCGATCATGACTTGTGCTTCGGCGGGAGAAATGCCGAGCCGCTGCGCCAGCCCCCAGCGCGAAATGCCGTAAAGCAGGCTGAAATTGATCGTTTTCGCCTTGCCGCGCGTGTCACGGTTGACCTCGCCAAAAAGCTCCATCGCGGTCATGCTGTGAATGTCGTCGCCGTTCGCAAACGCTTGCTTGAGCGCCGGCACGTCGGCCATTTGCGCGGCCAGCCGCAACTCTATCTGCGAGTAATCGGCGGACATGATCACATTGCCCGGCTCCGCGACAAACGCATCGCGAATCCGCCGCCCCATCGCTGTGCGGATCGGGATGTTCTGAAGGTTCGGGTCGTTCGACGACAACCGCCCGGTCTGCGCGCCGGTGAGCGAGTAGCTCGTATGCACCCGGCCGGTTTTCGGATTGATCTGCTGTTGCAGCGAATCGGTGTAGGTGGATTTGAGTTTTGAGAGCCCGCGCCACTCCAGCACCTTCTCGGCGATGGTGATGCCTTCACCCGCCAGCCGCTCCAGCTCCGTCACGTCGGTAGAATATTCCCCCGTTTTGCCCTTGCGTCCCCCCTTAAGTCCCATTTGCTCGAAGAGAATCTCGCCCAATTGCTTTGGGGAACCAATCGTGAAGGGGGTTCCTGCAAGCGCATGAATTTCACCTTCCAGCGTTGTGATGGCCTCCGCGAACTCCGCCGACAGCCGCGCCAGTTCTTCGCGATCAACCTTGATCCCCTCGCGCTCCATCGCCGCGAGCGTAGCGACCATTGGCCGATCCACGCGCTCATACACCGTCGTGACCTGCTCGGGCGATAGGCGCGGTTTGAGCAATTGCCAAAGCCGCAGCGTCACATCGGCGTCTTCCGCCGCGTATCGTGTCGCATCCTTCAGCGGCACCTTGTCAAAGCTGATCTGGCCCTTACCCTTGCCGCACACCTCCGAGAATGCAATCGGCGTATGGCCAAGGTGCAACACCGAAAGCTCATCCATGCCATGATTGTGCTTGCCCGCATCCAGCGCGAAGCTCATCACAAGCGTATCATCATAGGGCGCGATGGTCAGCCCGTGTTGTGCCAGCACATTGATGTCGTATTTCAGGTTATGACCGATTTTGAGCACGCTCTCGTCAGCCATTAGCCCGCCGAGCGCGCGCATCGCATCGCCCAGCGGAATCTGCTCCGGCACCTCCGAAAACATGTCTGAGCCACCGTGCGCCAACGGCACATAACAGGCCCGTCCAGCGGCCGTCGCTAGGCTGAACCCGACAAGCCGCCCGCTGATTGCATCGAGCGCATCTGTCTCGGTATCGACCGCCACGACACCCGCCGTGCGGGCTTCCGCTACCCAGGCTTCCAGTGCCGCCAGTGTTTGCACACACGCATAGGCATCACGATCAATTGGCGGTTGCTCGGCGCGCGGAACTGGCGGTGCGGCGGGGGCGTGCGCGCCTTGGTTGATAATCTTCGTCGTTTCACGATCCGGGCCCGCAACCCCGCCAACCTTGGCGAGCAATGACTTGAAGCCGTGATGCTCCAAAAACGCACGCAGCGGGGGCTCCGGGATTTGTTGCAACAGGAGCGCGTCCAATGGCTCGGGTAGCGCTGCATCGTCTTTCAATGTCACCAGCACGCGCGAGAGCCGCGCTTGGTCGGCAAACGCGATCAGATTATCGCGCATCTTGGAAGGCTTCATTGCCTCTGCCCCGTTCAGCACCGCGTCTAAAGAACCGAATTCCTGCATCAGCTTGCTCGCGGTCTTTGGCCCGATGCCCGGCACGCCCGGCACATTGTCTGCCGTGTCCCCCATCAACGCAAGCACATCCCCGAGTTTGTCCGGCCCAACGCCGAATTTCTCCACCACCGCATCTGGCCCCAGCCGGATATTTTTCATCGGATCGAGCATGTCGATTTCGCCGAGGTCGATGAGCTGCATCAAATCTTTGTCAGATGAGACGATAGTGACCTTCCACCCCACCGCGCGCGCGGCCAAGGCGTAGGACGCGATCAGGTCATCCGCCTCCAGCCCGATTTCCTCGATGCATGGCAACGAGAAAGCGCGGGT
>JAYVZY010000105.1:0-2917 GCA_043782885.1 Sphingomonadales bacterium
TTGGTCAAATGAACTTGCTGATGCCCTCATCACCCGCACGATTTGCGATGTGCCGATCCTGCTCTATCGTAAGCAAAATGGTGCTCCGGTGGCGATGGGCAATCTGTGCCCGCACCGCTTTGCGCCGCTGCATATGGGCAAGCAGATCGGCGACACGGTGCAGTGCGGCTATCACGGCATGGTGTTCGGCGAGAGTGGAAAATGCGTGCTGAACCCCCATCATGGTGGCGTGATTTCACCCGCGATGAAGGTGGCCGCTTATCCGGTGGAGGAGCGGTATGGAGCGATTTGGGTGTGGATGGGCGATGCAAACAGCGCTGACACAGGGCTGATCCCTGATTTTAGTTGTTACGCCGCGCCCGGCTTCACCACCATCTGCGGCATGATGGATGTGGCCGCGAATTATGAGCTGATCACGGACAATCTGCTCGATCTTACGCACGCCGATTTCCTGCACGAGGGTACGCTCTCCAGCGAGGCGATCACCGCGAGCAAATTGGAGACGATTGAACAGGGCTCCACGATTTGGGCCAATCGCTGGTGCCCCGATGGCGATGCTCCGCCGATCTGGAGCCAAATGATGCAGGGACAGATGGGCGTTGACCCCGCCACACGCATTGATCACTGGCTGTATATGCGCTGGGATGCGCCCGCGCATTTGCTGCTCGATGTTGGCATTTGCGAGGTCGGCAAAACGCGCGAGGATGGGGTGTGGGTGTATACCGGCCATCACCTCACGCCCATCAGCCCGACGCGGACGCGGTATTATTGGACGGTGTGCCGAAATCACGCGATTCATGATCCGGATGTAAGTGCCTTTTGGCAGGGCTCCATCGATTATGCCTTCGCGGTGCGGGACAGGCCAATGATCGAGGCGCAGCAAGCCGCGATTGGTGCGGCGCATGTGGATGATCTCAAGCCCGTTGCCATTCCCGCAGATGTCGCCGGTGGACGCGCGCGGCGTGCCCTCTCAAGGCTGATTGCCGACGAAGCGAAGGGTGTACGGCCAACGCTTGGCGCATCATCACTCAAGGAATTGCTCGCCAAATCTGTTGGGAGTCGGGAGCCTGTGCTCCCCGTCGTTTAATCATGGAGAGAGTATGACAGGTATGAAGGCTCCGCCCTCGGGTGCGTACAAAATCGTTGATGTGCCCGAACTTTACGGTGACACCATCAAGCGTCTTGGCGTTGAGGGGACATATGTCGGCGCTTCGGACGCAGAGAGCCCGTGGGTGCCATTCGGCGACAACGCCGCAATCCGGCATCTGGCATTTGATGTGCGCGAGAATGTGTATGTGAACATCCTCTGGATCAAAGGGCCGGGCGTTATCGGCACGCACAAGCATCGTGGCAAGGTCTGGGCGATTGGTCTGGAGGGATCGTTCCGCTATCTGGAATATGATTGGGTGTGCAAGGCGGGCGAATTCATCACCGAAACACCCGGCACCGCACACACGCTCGTTACTGATGATCCAAAGGGCATGAAGGCGCTGTTCCACATGCAGGGGGCCAACGAGTTTTATGATGAGGCTGGAACCCATGTTGAGACGCTCGATGTCTGGTGGTTCATCAATCATTATGAGAGCTATTGCCGCGCGCATGGATTGCCAATCAACAAGGCGCTCTATCTTTGAAAACTCTTGATCAATTCAACATCGCGGGCCGTTCGGCGTTTGTGACCGGTGCGGCATCGGGCATTGGGCTTGCGTATGCTGAGGCGATGGTGGAAGCGGGGGCGTGCGTTACGCTCGCCGATATTGACGCTGAAGGTGCCGCGCGCGAGGCAGCGCGATTGGGCGCGGAGGGCGGAATAGCACGCGCGGCATCGTGCGATGTCAGCGATTTGGCCCAAGTCGCTGCGGCGTTCGATGGCCATGTTGCGGCCTATGGCGGGCTCGATATATGTTTTGCCAATGCGGGCTGGGATGCGGGCAATGGCTTTTGGAATCCGGAAGGCTTTCGCAACCCGGAAGGGCAGATCGATCAGTATGATCCGGGACGCTGGCGGCGCTCCATCGACATCAATCTCTCAGGTATATTCTATACGATCCGAGAGGCGGTTCGGTGCATGAAGGCGGGCGGGCAAGGAGGCGCAATTATCGCCACCGCGTCCAATGCGGGGCTGATGAATGAGGCGATTGTCGGGATTCCTTATATGCCAGCTAAGGCCGGAGTCCTGCACCTTGTGCGCCACGCCGCGCTGGAGTTGGCCGAGTATAAAATCCGCGTTAACGCGATTGCGCCGGGGCCGTTTATCACCAATATTGGTGATGGCTGGGTGAAGAAAAACCCGGCTGCAAAGCTTGCGTTTGATAAAACAATCCCCTTAGGTGCGATGGCCGAGACGCACCAGATCAAGCCGCTCGCGCTGCTGCTTGCCTCCGATGCCTCCAGTTACATGACTGGCGCGCACGTGGTGATCGATGGCGGCGTTATCCTCGGCAACTTCCGGTGAACGCGCCGCAATGAAAGCTGTCGTCATGCAGGGGCTGCACCAGCCCTTGGTATTAGAAAAAGTCTCCGATCCCACGCCGCAAGCTGGAGAGATCGTGGTGAAGGTGGGCCGTTGCGGCATTTGCGGATCGGACCTGCATATGACGGAAGACCCCGCTTATGGCATGGGCGCTGGCTCGGTGCTCGGGCATGAGTTCGCGGGTGAAGTCGTAGCGCTCGGCAAGGGTGCTGAGGGCGTAGTACTCGGCGATCTGGTTTCCGTTATTCCGCTCGCCAGTTGTGGGCGGTGCGCCTCATGCAAAGCAGGTGATTTGGCCTGGTGCGATACGTTTGGCCTGCAAGGCGGCGGGTATGCGGAATATGCCATTACCCGCCCCAACCAATGCGTGAAGCTACCGAAATCTGCCAGTTTGGCAGATGGCGCAATTATTGAGCCACTCGCGGTCGCGCTACATGGTGTGAA
>JAYVZY010000106.1:0-1978 GCA_043782885.1 Sphingomonadales bacterium
GCTCGCCGTCCCTATCGAGAAGCTGATTGATGAAGCAGGGGCAACCCAGCCACTTGTGCAAAGCCGGTCACGGCGTGGGCCACCCTCACGCCTCGAACAACAGCTTGAACGGATCACCCAGCTTCCCAAGACACAACAGCGGTTCGTCATGCAAATGCTCGATACCGTCCTCGCCCCCGCCGCAACACAATAAGGATAACCACATGGCTACTGCCTATAACCCCCAACCGCTCGCCAAAGCTCTGATCCACAAGATCAGCACACTCCCCGCCGAACGCATCGCCGAGGTCGAGGACTTTGTCGATTTCATCGGTGCCAAAGAAGCCCGACAACGTGAAGCCCAGCACAAAGCCGACCGTGCGCTCACCCGCGCCGCTACCGCCGCGAGCGCACCCGCATTCGCCGCCGTCTGGGACAACCCCGAGGATGATGTCTATGACAGCATCTGAGGTTGGGCCCTCTGAGGCCACGCTCGCGTTCGGTGATGTCGTCCTCGTCCCGTTCCCCTTCACCAATCAGGCCAGCGCCAAACAACGCCCCGCTGTCGTCATCAGCAGTGCCGCCTACAACGCCGCCAAGCCCGACATCATCCTCATGGCGATCACCAGCCAGCTTCGCGCCTCAGCCGCTCTCGGCGAGGTCTGGCTGACCCAATGGCAAGCGGCGGGCCTGCTCAAGCCCTCCGCCGTCAAGCCCGTCATTGCAACCCTCGAACAGCCTCTCATCATCCGCACCCTCGGCACACTCACCGCCGATGACACCCAAAAGCTGCGCACCATGATCGGAGAGATTATCGGCTGACGCGATCAACACCGCCACACATGGCGGCAACAGAACTGAACCACCCCAAGCGGGGGACAGGGACGGCACACACGCCGCGCCCAATGGCACCGCACTTTAGCAGCTCTATAAACATATTCACCGCGCAACGCCGCCAACACCAAGAGCATCTTTTCGCATCGCACACACCACCCATAAACCCATGATTACCGTGGGTTTGAGGGCAGAGCATCAAAACGCATCTTTTGCGATGCTTTCGGATGCTCGCAAAAATCCCCCGCCAAGCCCAGATTTGCGCCATTCCTACATGCGGCTAGCCGCGTAAGGTGTGCTTATGTCTCCCAACCCCATACCGCCGCCCGCAATCACGCCACATCGCTCGCCGTGGCCGCGTAATGGGAACCTCATCGGGCAACCGGAGCGCGCACCGCCGCGCGTAACCCAGCCTGCACCGCCACACTGACCGACGGCGCTGTTCTCGTGGGTTTCGCGCGGTTTCCTGATCCCAGCGCCAGCAGGCCATTTTAAGCGCCGTCGCCGCCAACCCCCATAAATCAGCCACAAGACAGCCCACCGATGGCGGGCCTTTTATCTCGCCCTGATTCTCCATACGCCACAGCCCTCTCCGCGACACATTTCCGCAAAGCCTCCCACCAAGCTCCAACAGCGCGCGGAGTCTCCCTCAAAAACGATGTGCAGGTGCGGCGCGCAGAGGATCAGGGAGACTCAGCCTCTATCTTGCTCTCGCCTGATTTCCCGTATTTTCACATGCTACCCGGTCAAATCGAACATCGGGGCCGCTTTCGTCGGGAACCAAAAAGCTGCGATGATCATCAGCGATTCTTAGCAACGAAGGATAACCCGACCGCTTCACTATGCCGCTGTCGCCCACCAAACTCATAACAATTTTCTCTGTGGGCAAAAATGAGATTCCCACTTTGTCGAGATTGACAGAGATAGCTACTTTTACATTTTCAGACGACATTTCGCCGGATTTGCTAACCTCAACATTCGGGCGAGCCAGTGTAGCAGGCCCACGATAGCAGCCCGCCAACTCAGGCAAAAGACTCGGTCGCGAGTTCGATTGGAAGAAGATCACACCCCAAATTCCTATAACGGCGATCAGGATCAGACCTCCTCCAAAGAACGGCGTCATTTTCATCACCCACCCCCGCTGTAATAGCACCCGAAGAGCCTG
>JAYVZY010000107.1:0-6898 GCA_043782885.1 Sphingomonadales bacterium
GGATGATCGGCTGGATTTTACACGCTTGTGGCAAAGCACCCACGGTGATGAATGGTGCGGTGATGAAGAATTTCGTCACCCCCGACACACCGTTCGCCAGCGCCTTGGTCGGGAGCGGCGCGGCGTTCGTGAGTGAAGTAGACGAGAGTGACGGCACGATCGCGCTCTACACACCCACCATCGCGGTGCTCAACAACATCGCGCTAGACCATAAAAGCATGGATGAACTGCGGGTTTTGTTTGGGGCATTCGTCGGGCGAGCGACGGGTGCGGTGCTGAACGCTGATCACGCGGAAGTGATGGCGCTAACGGCCGCGAATGCACGCACCTATTCCATTGAAGGCAACGCCGATGTCGTAGCGCGCGACATCACTGAGCGCCCCGACGGAGTCGATTTCACGGTCAACGCCCTCCCCGCCTCCCTCCAAGTTCCCGGGCGCCACAACGTCAGCAACGCCCTCGCAGCATTGACCGCGTGCGAGCTGGCGGGCGTGCCGTTGGTGGACGGCGTTAAGGCGCTCGCTGGATTTACGGGTCTGCGACGCCGTCTTGAAGTCGTGGGCACTGCAAACGGCGTCACCGTGATCGATGATTTCGGGCACAACCCGGATAAGATTAGCGCCTCGTTGAACACACTCCACGCGTTTCCGGGACGGTTGCTCATCATGTTTCAGCCTCACGGCTATGGCCCGTTGCGACAGATGGGGCATGAGCTTATCGCGACGTTCACCAAGCAGCTCGGCACCGACGATCTCCTCCTCCTCCCCGACCCCGTATATCATGGCGGCACGACCGACCGCAGTGTGGGGAGTGCCCAGATTGTGGCGGGTGTGAATGCCGCCGGCCGCCACGCCAACCATATCGCGGCGCGCGACGATTGCGGCACGCGCCTGCTCGCGGAAGCGCGCTCGGGTGATCGCATCATCATCATGGGCGCGCGCGACGATACGCTCGCATCATTCGCGATGGATTTGGTTGCGCGGTTGGGTGCGACAGGCGTATAACGGCTCTATGAAATATCTCCACACCATGATCCGCGTCTCAGATCCAGACGCCACCATTCGCTTCTTCACCCTGCTTGGGCTGAAAGAGCTTCACCGATTCGATAACGAAAAGGGCCGCTTCACACTTATCTTTCTTGCAGCCGAAGGAGATGAGGGCGCGCAAGTGGAACTCACCCACAATTGGGACGAAAAAGGCTATGGCGAAGGCCGCAATTTCGGCCATCTCGCCTATCGGGTAGAGAATGTCTATGAGACGTGCCAGCGCTTAATGGATGCCGAAATAACGATCAACCGCCCGCCGCGCGATGGTCATATGGCGTTTGTCCGATCACCAGACAATATCTCGGTTGAGCTGTTGCAGGAGGGCAACCTGCCGCCACAGGAGCCTTGGATGTCTATGCCAAACACAGGGCATTGGTGATCCGATGCCGCTCGAAATAGTCCGCATTCCCGTCCTTTCTGATAATTACGTTTGGCTGGTGCATGAACCGCAGAGCGGCGAAACGATGGTAGTTGATCCTGCCGTTTCTGGCCCGGTTTTACAGGAAGCAGATAAGCGCGGATGGAAGATCACGGCGATATGGAACACGCATTGGCACCCGGATCACACGGGCGGAAATGCTGACATCAAAGCGGCGACCAGCTGCACGATCATTGGCCCCGAGGCGGAGCATGCGCGGATCCCGACGCTTGATGTGCTGGTCAAAGAAGGTGACACAGTAAGCCTCGGCTCAGCAAATGCGCACGTGATAGAGGTCCCCGCACACACAGCAGGGCATATTGCTTACCATTTTGCGCGCGAGGCGGCGGTCTTCGTTGGCGACACGCTCTTCGCGATGGGCTGCGGCCGGTTGTTTGAGGGCACCGCCGCGCAGATGTTTAGCAACATGGCTCGGCTCGCCGAGCTCCCGCCCGAGACAGACGTCTATTGCGCGCACGAATATACCCAGAGCAACGGTCGTTATGCCTTGGTTGCGGAACCCGAGAACGCGGCGCTCATCGTGCGGATGGCGTCGGTTGACCTGATGCGGTCGCGCGGGGAGCCTACCGTACCCACCACGATTGGCCTGGAGCGCGCCACCAACCCGTTCATGCGCGCGCACTCGGTCGAAGAACTCGCTGCGCGGCGTGCCGCAAAGGACGCTTTTTAGCCAATCAGCGCTGGCGAGACGAATAAATTTCGCTGCACCATTGACGAACGCACCCCATCTGTGATCACATCTGCAAACGGCGATGACAATACACGCCAATAACGCAAAGGGAGTCGTTATGATCGGATTTCGGAATGTGAAGAAGCGCGGCTTTATGGCGAGCGCAGCTTTGATGGCCCTTACGCTCCCGGCGCTCGGGCAAGCGCAAACAGCGGCTGCGCCGCCGGAGGCCGCCGATTCGCATGATATTGTCGTGACGGCGACCCGCAAGGAGCAACTGCTCTCCAAAGTGCCGATCAGTATCAGTGCATTCAGTCAGGCGCGCGCTGATCAGTTGGGCATCAAGTCGTTTCTCGATACCGTAAAGTTCACACCGGGCGTGAGCATCAGCCAAAGCAATTCGGGTGGTGATAACATCGCCATTCGCGGCATCTCGTCAAATGCTGGCGCGAGCACGACCGGGATTTATATCGATGACACGCCGATTCAAATCCGCCAGCTTGGACTGAATTCTAACGGTGCGGAACCAATTGTGTTCGATCTTGATCGCATCGAGGTGCTGCGCGGGCCGCAGGGCACGTTGTTTGGTTCGGGATCAGAGGGTGGCACGGTGCGCTATATTACGCCGCAGCCAAGCCTCACGAAAGCGTCGGTCTACGCGCGCAGTGAACTGTCTTCCACCCAGAAAGGCGGGCTGAGCTATGAAGGCGGCATCGCCGAGGGTGGGCCGATTATCGATGGTGTTCTGGGCTACCGCTTGAGCGCCTTCTATCGCCGCGACGGTGGTTATATCGACCGGATCGATCCGTATACAAACGCGGTGACGCCGAATGCGAACTCGGTGAACAACTATTCTCTGCGCGGCGCGCTTGCATGGTCGCCAACGTCCGGCCTTATCATCACGCCAACTGTGCAATATCAGAAGCGGCAAGTGAACAGCACCAGCGTGGCGGGCTATTATGTCGGGTTGAGCAACCCTGAGCAGAACCAATACGCCGAGGCAACGCCGACACCGATGACTGATAATGACCGCTTTTACTTGGGCGCGTTAAAGGTGGAATACAGCAATGACTGGGTCAAAGTGATCTCGAACACGAGCTATTTTGACCGCAAGGAGATTGTGAACGGCTATGACGGGACGACGTATAACCTGTCGTATTTCCAGCATAGTTTGGCGCCAAATCCATATCCAACGGGGCAAGCGAATCCGGCATCAGGTCTTGATCCCAACTTCGCCACCTGCGTCGCGTGTCGCATGGACCTCTATCCATTGTTGACGCCGACGGGTATCAATCCGCAGTTCATAAAGGAATTCGGTGCCTATCGCTCGCCGAACGTCATCACCAATACGCAGCAAAATTTCACACAGGAAATCCGGTTCCAATCCAATTCGCGCACGAGCAAATGGAATTGGACTGCGGGCATTTTCTATTCCAAAATCAAGCAACAGAGCGATGAGCAGATTATTGACCCTGCTTTGAATGCCATCAGCCAGTATCTCTTCGGAGAGGATATATTGACGGCTTGGGTGGTTCCATTGCTGCCGAACGGTGCCAGCTACCAAAACAAAGGCAACAGTAACGAGTGGCAAGTCGCCGCCTTCGCAGACGTGACCTACGCCGCCACCGAGAAACTCAAGATCAACCTCGGCCTACGCTGGGCCAAAACGCACTTTGATTTCACCAACGTGACGCAGGGGCCGGAGGCGTTCGGTGCCAAAGCTTCGTCAGGCGAGCAGAACGAAACCCCGATCACGCCAAAGTTCAATATCTCGTATCAGGCGACACCGGGCGATTTGTTTTACGCGACGGTGTCCAAGGGCTTCCGCGTGGGTGGTGCGAATGCGCCGCTCTTGCCGGTCTGCACAGCGGCAAACGCGGCGCCCAGCCAATTCAACTCGGATTCGATCTGGAATTACGAGGCGGGCACCAAGCTCAAGCTGCTCGGTGGCAAATTGCGCGTCGCGGCGAGCGCCTATCTGATCAATTGGTCAAACATCCAGCAGAGCGTTTATGACACGTCATGCGGCCAACAGTTTGTTGGTAATCTCGGCTCGCTGACCAGCAAGGGCTTTGATTTCCAGGCAGAAATACACCCTGCCCGCAACCTGTCGATTGATCTTGCTGTCGGATATACGCACGCGCGCTACACCAAGAATTCTGTTGTCTCAACGTTCACCGTCGGCTTCACAGGCGATACGGTGGCGGGATCACCCTGGACGATCTCCGGCGGGGTGCAATATGATTTCAGCGTCGGCGGGCATAAGGCCTTTTTGCGGATGGATGACGAATATGCGAGCCGCAACAGCGCCTATCTGATCTCAACCGATCCTAAACTGGATGCGAACGGCAACAACACGCTGAGCTATGATCCCAACCTCAACAACGACCCTGCCACCAACCAGGCCTCAATCCGCGCGGGCATGAATTTTGGTCGGATGGATGCGGCGCTTTTCGCAAACAACCTGTTCAATGCGCACCCGCAACTGAACTATGCGCATCAGGATCAGAACACCGCGACCTACACCGCCAGCACATTGCGGCCACGCACCTTTGGGCTTTTCATCAGCTATAAATACTGATGTCAGGCCAGCGTGTCGTCGTGCCCATCGGCGGTGATCAAGCGCATGCCATCGGCGATGTCTTCGCTGATGGCATGGTGCAGCGCATTGGCATCGCGCGCCTCAATCGCGCGGATGGCTTCTTGGTGGCGGTCCACCAGCCCTTTGGTGTCGCACCGATCATAGATCACTCGCATGAACGGGCCGAACTGCATCCAGAGAGTTTCGATCATGCGGTTCATTGTCGGGAGCGGGCCGGCGCGATAGATGAGGAAATGGAACTCAAAATTGCCGCGCAAATAGGCGTTCACGTCACCGCTCGCGAGCGCCGCGTCGATCGCTTCATCAGTGGCGCGCAAGTTGGTCAATCGTGCGGCGTCGATGAACGGCATCGCCGCCACTGCCGCCGCTGGCTCCAGCAGCAAGCGGCACCGCATCAAATCATCATAACGAATCCGCGTCATGGCGGGCACGGTGATCCGGCGTTTCGACCGAATTTCCACGCCGCCCTCGGTCGCCAACCGGCCCAGCGCATCGCGCACCGGCATCTGGCTCACACCCAGCTCTTGCGCCAGCCCACGGGTGGAAAAGGCAATCCCGGGAACGACTTGGCCCGTGATCAGCCGCGTTCGCAAATCATCATACACCCGTGCGGCGAGCGAGGGCTTGTCGATTTCCGCAGGCGGAGTATCGGTCGGCAAGGGCTTGGTCATTCCGTCTTTCATCTCTCAAAGCGCAGCGGGGCTTGTCGCGTGTCTGCCGCGAACGACGCCCAGCGTCAAATCCTGAAGCAAAAACATGGACGATAGTATCGGGTCATATTATACGGCCACTTCACAACCTGCCCCCTCTACCGCATCGTTGAGCGGCGAACACCACACGCAGGTTGCTATTGTCGGTGGTGGCTTTACGGGCCTTGGTGCCGCGCGAGAACTGGCTCGGGCAGGTGTGCCTTGCGCGGTGCTGGAGGCGGCGTCGCTCGGATACGGCGCTTCGGGGCGCAACGGCGGGCAAGCGCATATCGGAATGCGCCGCGATCAGATTTGGCTCGAACGAGTTGTCGGCAAAGAAGATGCCCGCAAACTGTGGGACATGGCGCTCGATGCCTACGCCAATTTGCGCACCGTGATCCGCGATGACACGATCGCGTGCGATTTCACCACCGGCCACCTGCATCTTGATCATAAGCCGCAGTTCGTCGCTGAATCGCATGCCTATGTCCGCCATTTGAATGAAGTGTATGATTATCCGCACATCCGCTGTGTGGGGCGTGATGAGGCACGTGCGCTAGTTGATTGCGCGGGCTATTATGGTGGCGCGCTGGATGATGAGGGCGGGCATCTTCACCCACTCAATTTAACACTGGGCCTCGCACATGCGGCGCAGCGCGCGGGCGCCGCGTTGTTCACGCACAGCCGCGCGACAAATCTTACCCGCTCGGGCGCGGGCTGGCGCGTAGAAACGGCAGGCGGTGTCGTGATCGCCGATCAGGTCATCCTCGGCGGCGATGGCACGCTGCACGGGTTAAATGCGAAACTCGATGCACACGTGATGCCGATCAACAATTTCATCGCGGTGACAGCGCCTTTACCCGAAGAGACGCTGGCCGCGCTGATCGCCGATAGGCTGGCGGTCTCCGATTCGCGGTTCGTGGTGTATTATTTTCGGCCAACGGCGGACAATCGGTTGCTGTTCGGTGGCGGTGAAAATTATTCATATACCTTCCCGAAGGACATTGCCGCCTTCGTCCGCCCGCACATCGCCAAGATATTCCCGGCGATGCGTGATGTTCCGATCGACTATGCCTGGGGCGGTGCGCTGGGCATTACCGCCAGCCGGATGCCTTACGTGCGTGAAGTGGCACCGGGCGTGATTACGGCGGCGGGCTATTCTGGGCTCGGTGTCATCCTTGCGCCCTATTTTGGAAAAATACTGGCGCAATCCATCATTGGAAACCGGCGCGACTTTGATCAATTGGCCAAACTTCCCGCCACGCGCTTTCCCGGCGGACGTGTCTTGCGCTGGCCGACAATGGTCGCGGCGATGTCAATTTTTGCGCTCCGTGACAGATTATGACTTTAACAGCTTTTCAAACTGGCCTTCGCATGCTAGAAAGTGTGATCACAGATGAGTTTAACAATGACTGAACCCCACCCTTCATCCTTTGCCGCGCCTGTATCGCA
>JAYVZY010000108.1:0-15744 GCA_043782885.1 Sphingomonadales bacterium
TGTTTCGATTGGATGCAGAAACGGCGCACCGTTTGACGATAGCGACGATCAAAAACCAACATCCCTATTACGTTCCGCCGAACGATTTTGATGATGCACTGGCGATCAAGGTCGCAGGCCTTCATTTCCCCACGCCCGTTGGGCTGGCGGCAGGATTGGACAAGGATGCCGAGGCTGCTGCGCAATTTCTCGGTCTGGGGTTTGGCTTTGTCGAAGTCGGCACGCTGACACCCCTGCCTCAGGCGGGTAATCCCAAGCCGCGCTTGTTCCGTCTGGTGGAAGATGAGGCGGTCATCAACCGAATGGGATTCAACAATACGGGGCAGGCGGCAGCGCTCGTTCGATTGGGGAAACTGCGCTCCAGAGCGCCGAAGGCAATGATCGGCGTCAATATCGGCGCCAACAAGGATTCGGCTGACCGGATCGCGGATTATGTAACTGGTGTGCGCGCGATGGAGGCCGTCGCCAGCTACCTGACGATCAATATCAGCTCGCCGAACACGCCGGGGCTGAGAGCGTTGCAGGATAAGGGCGCGCTTGGGGAACTGCTGGATGCGGTCAATGGCGCACGGACGGTCAACACACCGCCGATCTTCCTCAAAGTTGCGCCTGATTTGGCGCCGGAAGATATTGATGACATCGCCGCACTCGCCATTGAGAAGCGGATGGATGCGCTGATCGTGTCGAATACCACGGTCTCACGACCTCCGTTGCTTTCTCGCCATGCGGGAGAGGTGGGCGGGCTATCGGGAGCCCCGCTCAAATCGCTCGCCGCGCAGCGCCTGCGCGACTTCCGCAGCGCGATGGGCGGCGCGATCCCGCTGATCTCGGTGGGTGGGATCGATTCGGCGGATGAGGCTTATGCCCGTATCCGCAGCGGCGCTTCCCTCGTGCAGATATACAGTGCGCTCGTGTTCCACGGGCCGGGCTTGGCGCGACGAATGAACAAGGGGCTCGTCAAACGATTGCGCGCCGATGGCTTTAGCCATATCATGCAAGCGATAGGGGTCGATGCTTAAGGAGCACGCATGAAAAATCTGTGGTTGATACTCGTGCTGCTGCTTCCATCTGCACTTTTAGCGCATGGCGGCGTGGTGACATCCGCTGATCCGCGCGCGACAAGTGCTGGGCAGGAGATATTGCGGAGCGGCGGCTCGTCCACCGATGCGGCCATCGCGATGATGCTGGCGCTTTCCGTCGTAGAGCCGCAATCCTCAGGCATCGGTGGCGGCGGCTTTATGGTGCACCACGATGCTGCCTCGGGTAAAATCGCGACGATTGATGGCCGCGAAACCGCGCCCGCTGCGCTCAAGCCAGATCGCTTCTTGGGAGCGGATGGTAAGCCTAAACCGTTTGTTGATGCGTTCCCCGGCGGGCAATCGGTGGGCATTCCGGGCAACGTCGCGCTTGCTGCACTGGCGCACAAAAAATGGGGTAAGTTGCCGTGGCCGAAGCTCTTCGCACCCGCGATCAAGCTGGCGGAGGATGGCTATTCACTCTCGGGTGCAAGCTATGCGTGGCTCCACTTGATCCAAAACACGGATAAAGATTTTCCCGCCCTCCAAGCGCTTTACTGGCAGAACGGTGCGCCAAAATCGCCCGGTAGTCTGATCAAAAACCCTGCGCAGGCGAAGTTGCTTCGGGCAATCGCGGCGCAAGGTCCACGCGCCTTCTACACTGGCACAAATGCGAGCGCGATCATTGCTGCGGCCAAAACCGCCCTTAAAAATCCTGCCATCATCACTCGCGCAGACTTGACCGGCTATAAGGCCAAGGAGCGCGCCGCCTTGTGCGCGCCGTATCGCAGCTATCGGGTCTGTTCGATGGGGCCGCCATCATCGGGCGGGACGACTGTGTTGCAGATCCTCGGGCTACTTGAGCGTTTTGATATGAAAACGCTGGGTAAAGATGATCCCAAAAGCTGGCATCTGCTCGCGGAGGCTATGTTCCTGGCGTATGCGGACCGCGAGAAATGGTTGGGCGATCCGGACTTTGTTCCAGTGCCAATCGCAGGTCTGCTGGATAAATCATATTTGTCGCAGCGCTCGGCGTTGATCTCGCCCGATAAAAGCCTTGAGAGCTATCAGGCCGGCACGCCGCCAGGGGCCGCACCGCGCACCGCAGCTTTGAGTGGCGAGAATTATGGCACGACGCATTTTGTCGCGGTAGATGGCGCGGGCAATATCACCACTATGACATCGACGGTGGAGGGGCCGTTCGGCAGCCAACTGCTCGCGAATGGTGCCATCCTGAATAACGAGCTCACCGATTTTAGCTTCGCGCCTGAGCAAGACGGTAAGCCGGTGGCGAACGCACCGCAAGCGGGCAAACGGCCGCTCTCCTCAATGGCTCCCGTTATTGTTTATGATGCACAGAACAAACCGATCCTCGCACTCGGCTCGGCGGGCGGGAAGCGAATTATCATGCACGTTGCAAAAACACTGATCGCGGTGCTCGATTGGGGACTCCCCGTGCGCGACGCCATCGCCGAGCCGAACATCTTCATCGGTGGTGACGCCGTGCTGACCGAGCAGGGAACGAAACTCGATGCGATGCAAATTCCACTGGCCCGGCTCGGCCGCACCGTTGTGAGCTCGGGCCTGCCCTCGAAGGTCAATGCGATAGAACGCACCCCCAATGGCTGGCGCGGCACGGCCGATCCGCGCGGTGGTGGGAGTGCGCTCGATGAATGACATGCCTAACCTTGTCACGCTCTTCTTCAACCAGGCGGCGATTGCAGGTGACGCGCCATTCCTGTCGCACAAGATGGGCGGACAATGGGTTTCGCGATCATGGGCGCAAACGGCGCGCGAGGTGGCAGCGCTCGCGACCGCTTTGAAAACACTCGGGCTTACGCCGGGAGATCGGGTGATGCTTGTCTCGGAAAATCGACCGGAATTCTGCATCGCCGACCTCGCGATTATGGCGTCCGGGTGCATCACCGTGCCGACCTATACCACCAACACCGAAACAGACTATGCCCATATCCTTGCCGATTCCGGAGCGCGCGCGGTGATCGTGTCGAAGCCGAAGCTGGCAACCACGCTGCTTCCCGCCGTTATGCGCGCGGGGTCAGCGCAACATGTTATCGGAATTGAGCCGCTGAAAACGGGCCAAGCAGGCAATGTCGGTTATCATGATTGGGCGGAGCTGATTGCGGCTCACGCCACACCGCCAGCAGACGTTGCCGCACAGGCCATTTTCAAACGCTCCGATGTCGCCTGCCTGATCTACACGAGTGGCACCGGCGGGACACCACGTGGCGTGATGCAAACGCACGGGATGATCCTGAGCAACATCGCAGGTGCTGGTGCCATCGTGCTCGAAGATTTTCCACGCTCGCCAGATCGATTTCTCTCGTTCCTGCCGCTCAGTCATGCGTATGAACACACAGCCGGGCAGTATATCCCCATTTTTCTGCGCGCAGAGATTTACTACGCCGAAAGCCTAGAAAAACTTGGCGCGAACATGGAGGAGGTCAAACCGACGATCATGGTGATCGTGCCGCGCTTATTAGAGCTGCTGCGCGCGCGGGTACTGAAGGCCGTCGAAAAGCAGGGCAACATGGCTCAGGGGCTAATGCGGCGCGCGCTCAATCTGGGCGCGCGCAAGCAACAAGGAAGTTTTCGCGTATGGCACCGCCCCGTCGATCTACTCCTCGATCAGACCATCCGTAAAAAGATGCAGGCGCGTTTTGGTGGACACATCAAGGCGTTGGTGTGCGGCGGTGCGCCGCTTACACCAGAGGTCGGGAATTTCTTCAGTGCTTTGGGCTTCACCGTGCTGCAAGGCTATGGGCAAACAGAGTCGGGGCCGCTCATCTCCTGCAATCGGCCACGCAACGGGATTGCGATGGAAACGGTCGGCGCGCCGCTGCAAGGTGTGGAAGCCCGAATTGCAGACGACGGTGAAATTCTGGTGCGCGGCGAACTCGTGATGCCCGGCTACTGGAATCGGCCGCACGAAACCGCGCTCGCGATACAGGATGGTTGGCTGCACACCGGCGATATTGGCCATGTAGATAGCCAAGGTCGGCTCGCGATTACCGATCGCAAGAAAGATATTATCGTCAATGACAAAGGCGAAAACATTTCGCCGCAGAAGATTGAAGGCATGCTGACACTGACGGAGCCAATCCACCAAGCAATGGTGATTGGTGACAAACGCCCGCATTTGGTAGGGCTTATCGTTCCTGATCCCGAGTGGGCACTCGAATGGGCCAAGGCGAACGATGAGAAATATGACTTGGCAGCGTTGTGTGGCCTACCAGCGTTTCATAAAGCCGTGATGCTAGCTGTGGACGGTATCAACGGCGTGGTGAGTGTGACCGAGAAAGTGCGTCGGATCGTGCTGATCCCCGATGCCTTCACGACCGAGAATGGTATGCTGACGCCTTCAATCAAAATCAGGCGGCATATGATCAAAGCCGAATATGGCGCGCGGCTTGAGGCGCTCTATCATTAGACCATACGCCTAACGGAAACGCGACGGCGCATAGCGGCCGACATCAATCTGCGCCACCATCACATCAGGCGCATGTCCCAAAAGCGATGCGGCCGCGAGTTTTGCCGCCGCTGGCGCCGTTTGGATACCAAAGCCCCCCTGCCCCGCAAACCAGAAGAAATCAGCCACTTGCGGATCAAAGCCATAGAGCGGGAGCCGGTCAGGCGCGAAACTGCGTAGTCCCGCCCATTTGCGTTCAACCGCTGCTATTTTCCAGTCAACCACCTCCTCCAACCGCGCAATCGCGATGGCGACATCGAGCTCTTCGGGCGCTGCATCACACGGTGGTGAAGCAATTTCGTCGTGCGGCGAGAGCCAAAGTCGTTCTGCGCCCTCCGGTTTGAAATAGAAGTTGCCCGAGATGTCGACGATGATCGGCAACGGCACGGGCAATGGCGCGGCGAGGCGCAATTGCACCATCGTGCGTCGGTATGGCGTAATGCCAATTGGGCACACACCACATTGCGCGGCGACATCATCAGCCCACGCGCCCGCCGCATTTACAACCGTGCGGGCATGATACGGTCCGGCTCGCGTTGTGAGCTCCCAGCTTTCGGGTGCATGCGTCGCTGCCTCTAGCGCCGCACGACAGACCACCGTCGCCCCATGCTTACGTGACGTCCCAAGATAGTGCCCGTGCAGCCCGCCGACATCAATATCAGCGCAAGTCGCTTCACGCAGGCCCAAGACCCAGTCGGACTTTACCCCTGGAATGACCTGTTGCGGATCGGCCGCTTCAAAGACGATACCGCTGCCAGTGTATCGTGACACAAAATCATCCATCACCGCGCGATCTTCTGCACGCCCGATATGCAATTCGCTAATGACGCGCAGAAAACCGTGATCGGCCAGCCATGCTCCGGAGGCAAGTGTGAGCGGCGTTATGTTTGGCCCGCCATAGGTCGTTGACCAGAACGCGGCAGAGCGCCCCGTCGTGTGGTAGCCCGGCACATCCTCCATTTCGAGCAGCAACACCGAGGCGTGTTCGCTGAGTTCTGCAGCAAGGCTGGCGCCAGCGATACCGGCGCCGATGATGGCAATGTCATAAATCATGGAGCTTGGTTACTTTTTGCTAATCAGTCTTGGGTATAGCGCGTTGCATGAGTTTATTCCACCTCACCGATGGTCTTAATGCAGCGCTGATTGCACTGTTGTTTTATGCCTGCGTTACCGATTGGCGGGAGCGCATCATCCCACATTGGGTCAATGCAACCATCGCGGTACTCGGCGTGCTGAGCTGGTGGGCGCACGGCTGGCATCTCTGGCCTGAAGGCGCGATGCAGCTTGGGCTCAGTTTTGGTGTGTTGGCGGTATTCGCGCTTTTTCAGGCATTCGGGATGATGGGCGGCGGCGATGTCAAAATGCTGGGAGCGCTCGCACTTTGGTTCCCCTGGCCGGTCATGTTCGGGCTGTTGCTGCTGATGTCGATTCTCGGCGGCCTGCTCACCGCGGGCATGTTGATTCGTCACAAAATTGGCAAGCACGAAGGAAAACCAGAGATACCGTATGGGATTGCCATCGCCTTTTCAGGTCTTTTTATCATCTGTGAACACTATCTTAACCATTTTAGCTGATTAGTCCCTTTCAGATATTACTTTACGAGGAGCGTTCTACATCATGGACCCCAAAAAAATTGCCCTACTCGTCGGCGCGGCCGTTGTTGCGCTAGGCTCTGGATTCATGGCGATGAGCATGTTTCGCGGTCATCCGACCCCGAAGGCGGTTGCCTCGATTATTCCCGCGGCTGACACAGGACCAGAGATTCTGGTGGCAACCAAGCCCCTCCAAATCGGGACAATCATCGACCCAACCAATTTCCGTTTCCAGCCTTGGCCCAAGAACCTCGTTGACAATGCCTATTACATCAAGGGCAAATTCGACATGACGAAGCTCTCGGGAACGGTCGTGCGCTCCACCATTACGGTTGGCCAACCGATCACCAACGGCGCACTGGTCTCACCTGGGGATCGCGGCTTCCTCGCAGCGGCGCTAGGTCCTGGCATGCGCGCCGTCACCTTCCCGGTTGGCGGCACCAATGGCTCCTCCGGCGTCTCTGGCTTCGTGTTCCCCGGAGATCGGGTTGATCTCGTCCTGACGCAAACAGTCAGCGGCGGCCCCGGTCAGCCACTGAAAACATCAGAGACGATTGTGCGCAACTTGCGCGTTCTTGCCACCGATCAGAAGATTTCCGCAGTAACCGATGACAAAGGCGGGCGCGTGGTGGCGCCGTTCACCAACGTCACCGTCGAGGCAACGCCGCGTATCTCTGAAAAAATTACTGTAGCGCAAACACTTGGCGCGCTTTCGCTTTCTTTGCGGTCAATCGCGGACAGCCAAGCTGACCTGGAGCGCGCCATCGCCACAGGCGATGTGAAGCTCCCGAAAAATGATCCCGCCGGAGAACGCCGGATCGTCACCCAATTCGCGTCGCAGCCCATCGATAACCAGGTCAGCTTCGTGACGGGCGGCGATGTCTCGCATTTCCAGCGCAAGAGTGTGCCGATCAGCGAACTTCCGGCGACCCAAGCTGTTGGCCCACAACTCCATTCAGGCGGCAACACCGCGCGCACCGCACGCGGCATTGAGCCTGTGCGGGCGGTACCAGGTTCCACGGCACCACTGGTGCGGGTGGCGCGCGGAAACGCGGTCGAGGAAGTAACGGTTGGTAGCGCCGGTTCCGGCCCGAAGTCGACTGAGGACAAAATGAAAGATTGGATTGGCTCGGTGATCAGCGATGCAGCCGCCAAGCAAAGCCAAGGCAATATGGGGCAAGTGAAATGACCAGCAAGCGCATCCAACTTAGTTGCACAGCGGCAATCGCGCTCGCGAGCCTGTTGACGGCGAGCGGCAGCGATGCCAGAGTGCACCCACGTAGCAAGGCACGGGCGACGGTCAAAGTCACGCGCAACGTCTCCGCTTTCCATGGCAACACGACAATCAAGCCGGGCAGCGAAGTTGCGGTTGCAACCGGCCATGGCGAATTGATCAATCTGAGCCAGCCGATCAGCGACGTGTTCACGTCTAATGCAGCCATCGTTGACGTGCATGTGCGCTCCGCCTCGCAGATTTATCTGTTCGGCAAGTCGCACGGCAACGCTTCGGTTTATGCCACCAACGCCGCAGGTCAGATCGTTTATTCCGCGAACGTCCAAGTTGACCAGAACATCGATTCTATTGAGCAGATGCTGCAAACAGCCATGCCGGATGCCCAGATCAGCGTGACGCGCATCAGCGGCGGGATCATCGTTCTGGGTGGAACCGTGATCAATCCGGAAGATGCTGTTCAAGCCACCGCGCTGGTGAACGCCTATATCGGCAATGATCCGAAGTCGACCGGTGGCAAAGTCGATGTGATGGTGCTCAACCGCATCAAGACAGCGACGCCGCAACAGGTTAATCTGCAGGTGCGGATTTCCGAGGTCAGCCATTCGTTCGCCAAGAACATTGGTGTGAACCTAAATCAATTTGGTCCGGGTCATGGTGGCAGCGTCATCTTGTCCGGAAGTTCAGGTGGAGCGAAGACTACCTTGAACTTGGCTGGAAACATATTTGGCGGCAATATTTCGGCAGCGCTTGATTTGGCAGAGACCAACGGAGATGCCGTTAGTCTTGCACAACCAAACCTTACAGCACTTTCAGGTGAGACTGCGAGCTTCCTTGCTGGCGGAGAAATCCCGATCCCGATTGCGCAAGCGAGCGGTAGTGGGACTTCAACTACTATTGAATACAAACAATACGGGGTGAGTCTCTCATTCACGCCAGTTGTGTTGGCTGATGGTCGCATTTCGATGCGCGTTCGTCCGGAAGTATCGTCGTTAGATTCTTCCGCAGGCGTCACAGTCGGCGGTTTCTCAGTTCCCGGCTTAAAGACACGCCGTTCTGAGACAACCGTTGAGCTGGGCTCGGGGCAAAGCATGGCCATCAGCGGTTTGCTCTCCAACAGCAGCGACAACAGCTTTACGCGCACACCAGGTGCAGGCGACGTGCCCGTGCTGGGCGCGCTGTTTCGCTCAAACGCCTATAAGCGCGGCGAAACCGAGCTGATGATTGTGGTGACGCCGTATCTCGTCAAGCCGGTCAACGCCAACCAGATCGTGATGCCAACCGATGGCTATAAGGCGCCCACTGACGCTGAGCGCATCCTGCTTGGCAAGGGACGTGGCGGCACGGTTGGTGGCGAACGGCCAAAGCCGCATATGGAGGCACCCGCGACCAAAGCAGTGCCCTCTCTCGGTGCGCTTGAGGTTGAGGCACCAGTCGCAACAACAATGCCGGCACCAGCGGGCTCAGCGCTCGTCGGTCAGGTGCAGGTCACGCCAGTATCGCCATCGCAGCCAACACCGAACGCCCCCAAATTCAAACAAGCGAACGCTGAGAGCGTCGCACCGGGGTTCGGCTCATGACCCGCCCCTCCAAGGAGAATAGCACTATGCGTAGCATCGCAACAACCAGCCTCATTGCACTTGGCCTTGCGCTGAGCGGCTGTGCCACGCCTGGCGCGGTCAGCAATCAAAGCCTTGATTCGGTGCATCAGCCCGTCGTGCAACGGGTGGATTATGTGCTAGATGTCAACACATCTGGCGACGGACTTGCAGCGGGTGAAGTCCCGCGCATCCGTGGTTGGCTCGATTCGTTGCGCTTGGCCTATGGTGATCGTGTCTCGGTAGACAGCGGCGAGAGCGGCGCTGCGCACGCGGCGATTAATTCCGTCGCAGCGTTGGTCGGATATTATGGTCTCACGCTCTCGGCACATCCACCAGTGACACAAGGTGCGATCGTTCCGGGTGCCGTTCGGGTGATCGTGAGCCGGACGATGGCAACCGTCCCGAGCTGTGCCACGCAGGGCGAAAATGGCCTTGTCAATTATCAGGCTGCCGTGACGCCGGGCTATGGCTGTGCGGTCAACGCCACCTTGGCTGCCATGATGGCTAACCCAGAGGATCTTATCCAAGGGCGCACCGCGACCGATGGCAATGGCCGAACCGCATCGACCAATGCAGTCACGTCATCGGCAATCAACGGATATTATAACGCGACCGGAACACACGCCGGACAAACCAAATAATTTAGCGCACGGAGCAAAGAACATGAACGCACCTTGGAATCCGACAAAAGGCGCAAGCAGCGTGCGGGAGCCCTATGCTGCCTATGTCTGCGATGAGGCGACCGGCGATGTTATCCGCTCGGTCGTCAGTGAATTGGGTTGGTCGCCTGAGAAGATCAATAAAGGCGGGCTGAAGAACGCGGTCCAATCGCTCTCAGTGTCCGCAAGCCCGAATATTCTGTTCGTTGATTTGTCGGAGTCGGGTGATCCGCTGAACGACATCAACGGGCTGGCTGAAGTCTGCGAGCCGGGCACATTCGTGATCGCGACAGGCAAAATCAATGACGTGCGCATGTATCGTGATCTGCTCGCCAGCGGCATTCAGGATTATATCCTCAAGCCGTGCAGCCCCGATCATATCCGCGAGGCATTTTCACACGCGCAAATGGCGCTCAACGCGCCACGAACGACCGAGGGCGATACCAGACGCAAACACATCGTCACCGCCGTTATTGGCGCACGCGGTGGCTGCGGCACATCGATGATCGCGACCTCAATTGCGCATCAGTTGAGCTCGGCGCACGAGCGGACAACAGCGCTGATGGATTTGGATATTCACTTTGGCACGGGTGCGCTCACGTTCGATGTTGAACCCGGCCGGGGCCTAATCGACGCACTCGACAATCCAGGCCGGATCGACGGGCTGTTCATCGAACGCGCGATGGTGAAGGTGTCGGACACATTTGCCATCCTCTCGTCGGAAGCGCCGATCAGCCAACCGATCCTTTCCGACGGTAGCGCATTTTTCTTGCTGCAAGAGGAATTGCGCGCGGCCTACGAATACACGGTCATCGATCTCCCGCGCGCCATGCTCATCGAATATCCGCAACTCGTCACGGATGTGAAGACGGTCATTCTGGTGTGCGAACTTACACTCGCGTCGGCGCGCGATATGATCCGACTCCTCTCGTGGCTAAAAACAAATGCACCGCAGACAACGGTGATTGTTGTGGCCAACAAGGTTGATCCGAAAGGGAATAACGAGCTGGGCCGCAAGGAGTTTGAAACGTCGATTGAACACCCGGTAGACTATGTTGTGCCGCTCGATCTCAAAATTGCGATGCAATCGACGAAGCTCGGGAAGCCGGTGATCGAAATCGCCAAGGGCAGTAAGATTGCGATGGCGCTCATCGAAGTCGCCGCAAAAATTTCTGTGAATGACGACGAAGATGATGTCGACGGCAGCGGAGAAAAATCAGGCGGCGCGACTGGCAAGCCTACGAAAACTGCCAAAAAGGGCTTTTTCTCGTCGAAAAAGAAGTAGCATCACGCGTCGAGCACGTGGCTAAGGACAAGGGTCGATTGATTGAATGTCGATTATAAACATCATATTTCTGATCTTCGGGATTATTTTTGTCCTGTTCATCGTCGTGCTTGCGCTGTCTGGCCCATCGCTGGATAAAGCGTTGGCGCGTCGGCTCAATGCGATCAAAGATCGCCACGGCACCTCGAACAGCACGATCATTGAACGCCAAATGCGTCGGATCAAATCGACACGCGGAATCGCCTCCGAAGGTAGCCTCAAAAGCATCATTCCGAACCCTGCTGCTATTCGTCACAAGATTGATCGCGCCGGCAAAACATGGGCGTTTGACCGCTTTTTGATGGCATCCGCCGCATTGTCTGTGGTTGTCGGCGGTGGGCTCGTCTATGTCGGGCTGCCCATTATAGCAGCGGGTATCATAGGCCTCGTCGCCGCACTTTTTGTCCCAAGCTATGCGCTTGGCGTTATGATCAATGGACGCATCAAAAAGTTCACCGCCAAATTTCCCGACGCGATCGATTTGATGGTGCGCGGTTTGCGCTCTGGCTTGCCAATCACGGAAACCATCGGCATCGTTTCAACGGAAGTCGCTGACCCAGTAGGCACTGAGTTCCGCATGGTGTCCGACAAAATGCGGATCGGGCGGACGATGGATGCGGCTTTGCAGGATACCGCCGATCGTGTTGGCACGCCCGAATTTCAGTTCTTCACGATAACGCTCAACATCCAACGCGAAACAGGCGGCAATTTGGCCGAGACACTTGCTAACCTCTCGGATGTCTTGCGGAAACGCGCGCAGATGAAACTTAAGATCAAGGCGCTGTCGTCAGAAGCGAAAGCGTCAGCCTATATCGTTGGCTCTTTGCCGTTCATCGTATTTGCCTTGGTCTGGATGGAGGACAAGCCTTATCTTGAGGGCTTTTTCACCAAACCACCGCTGATGATCGCGGGGTGCGTTGCCTTGGGTATGATCGCGATGGGTGCCGGGATCATGGCCAAAATGATCAACTTTGAGATATAGGAGGGGCCAATGATTTTGTTCCAGAGCCCCATGCAGAAGCGGATTAAGGCGCTCAATGATCGCCGCGAACAGCTCAAAGCTGGGATCGCAGCTCCCTCGGCAAAGCGTCGGGCAAAGCTCGTTCAAACCAACGAAACAACAGACCGGATGCGTTCGATCTTGCAATCACTCAAAGTGTTGCAGGACACACAGTTGAAGGCGACGCAAGAGAAGCTGGCGCAGGGCGGCATTCGATCGAAAGATACCGCGATCATCATCATTTTTGCGCGTATGCTACTGCCCATAGTGTTCGGTGGCATCATGGTGGCAGGTGTTTATGGCCTCGACTGGTTTGCGAGCTATGGCCCGATGAAGCAATTCGGGATTGCCGCAGGCTCGCTCATTCTGAGCTATAAGGCACCAGATATCTGGCTGCAAAACGTTGTCGGCAAGCGGACGGCCGCCATCCGCAAAGGCGTTCCGGATGCGCTCGATCTGATGGTGATCTGCGCGGAAGCCGGCCTGACCGTCGATGCCGCATTTGGTCGCGTTTCAAAAGAGCTTGGCAAAGCCTATCCTGAACTGGGTGACGAATTCACGCTCACCTCGATTGAGCTGAGCTTCCTCTCCGAACGGCGTCAGGCCTTTGAAAATCTTGCTAAGCGGGTTGATCTGGAAGCGATCAAGGGCGTGGTCACGACCATGATCCAGACCGAAAAATACGGCACACCGCTCGCTTCAGCGCTCCGGGTGCTTTCTGCTGAGTTTCGTCATGAGCGGATGATGAAGGCCGAGGAAAAAGCCGCACGGTTGCCAGCGTTAATGTCGGTGCCGCTGATCATGTGCATTCTGCCTGCATTGTTCATAGTCGTGATTGGCCCAGCGTCCTGCTCCATTGCCGCAACCATGGGTTAAACGGCTTTGCGGTCGGGGCCGCCGTTCTGATCAAAACCGTTTCGCAATTTGTTACACGATGCGCTAAGGAAAGCGCATGACTGAACTCGCCTCACAGAATCAGCTTCGCATGTCGTTTACGCGTTGGGCTTTGGTGTGTGTGCCACTGTTGATTTTCCTTGGCTCGCTCTCTGGTCTGCTTGTGAATTCGGGCAATCAGAACCGCTGGTATATGCTGCTCAGCAAACCCTCGGTCGTGCCACCTGGCTGGGTGTTTGGCGTCGTCTGGACGATACTCTATGCGCTGATGGGGCTTGCATTGGCCACGATCCTTGATGCGCGGCGGGCGCGTAATCGTGGCCGCGCGCTGGCGTTGTTCAGTATTCAGCTTGTGCTCAACCTTGCTTGGTCGCCCGTCTTTTTCGCGTTCCATATGGCGCATTTCGCGGTCTTTCTGCTCGTGATGATCCTCGTCGCCGCCATCATGACGTGTTATGCCTTTGGCCAGATTCGTGCGCGGGCTGCCTGGCTTTTAGTGCCCTATCTGGTCTGGCTCAGTTTTGCGACGGTGCTCGCTTATCGGATCGATCAACTCAACCCGAATGCCGGACACCTTGGCAAGCCCGCAGGCATTGCCCATATAACAGGTTCAGCGACAGGAGACTGATCATGCAATCTGAAAACAAACTCTTTGAAGACTTCACCAAATTCGTGAACGGTGCTGCCGGCACGCTGGCGGGAATGGGTCGTGAGGCCGAATCAAGCGCACGCGAGCATTTTCGCAGCTGGATGGGTGGAATGGAGTTCGTCAGCCGCGAGGAATTTGAGGCTGTTAAGGCAATGGCCGCCGCCGCCCGCGATGAGGCAGACGCACTCAAAGCGCGGCTCGACAAGCTCGACGGTGGATCAGTAAAAGCTGCGACCAAGGCTCCACGCGCAAAAAAGGCGACGAGTTAAATCTCGATGAGGATTGACACTCCCGATATGAGCCAAGATGCTGCCGAACCCATAGATATGCTCGAAGCCTGGTATGAAGCACAGGGCTGGACGAATGAGCGCGTGGGCGAGGACGAGATCGTTGCCGCGACTCAGGGCGCCTGGGGGCAATATGAATTGCGCGGCGTGTGGCGAGATGATGATCGCGTGTTGCAGTTCCTCGCTTTTCCTGACGTGAAGGTGACGGATGGCAAGCAGGCCGCGCTGTATGAGACCATCGGGCTGATCAATGAGCAACTGTGGATCGGGCATTTTGAGCTTTGGGCGGGCGACGGCAGCATTGTTTTTCGCCACGCGCTGTTGCTGGAGAACGGCGACGGCGCGAGCCTCAGCCTTGATCAAGCGGAGACTTTGGTGGAGGCGGCGGTTGGCGAGCTTGATCGCTTTTATCCCGTGTTCCAGTTTGTGCTGTGGGGCGGGAAATCGCCCAAAGATGCCATTGTCGCGGCGATGGTTGAAACGCACGGTGAGGCGTGAGTTCCACGCTGAGAACTGAGCATCCCCAAAAGGCGATCTGGCTGATCGGCTGCGGCAATATGGGCGGCGCGATGTTGCGTGGCTGGATTGCCGATGGTGTTGATCCGGCGCTCATTACCGTCGTTGATCCCGCTTTGCCGGACGCTCCCGCTGGCGTTCGTGTGTCGGCAATCGCGCCGGCGGCGGAGCCCGCCCCTGCCTTTTTGCTGCTGAGCGTAAAGCCACAAGCGCTTGACGCCATTGCCCCTGCCATCGCGCCGCTGCTGGGCCGCGAAACGCTGCTCTTGTCGATTCTTGCCGGTGTTGAAATCGCGTCCCTGCGCGCACGCTTCGCGGCGCCGCAACACATCATTCGCGTGATGCCCAATCTGCCCGCGACCATCGGCAAAGGTGTCACTGCGCTTTACGGAAACGCCAACGACGTCAACGTGCGCGCTCAGGCGACGGCACTTATGCAGCCACTCGGCATGGTGGAGTGGATCAGCGATGAGACGCTGTTTGATGCCGTCACCGCTGTGTCTGGTTGCGGACCCGCCTTTGTGTTCCGCTTTATCGAGGCGATGGCGCAGGCGGGCGCAGCGCTTGGTCTGCCCGCAGATCAGGCGATGCGGCTTGCGCTCGGCACGGTGGAGGGGGGCGCGTTGCTTGCAGCGCAATCGGCCGAAAGCGTAAGTATCCTTGCCGATCGCGTCGCCAGCCCCGGCGGTTCTACCCGCGAGGGGCTCAATGTGCTCGACGCCGAAGACGCGCTGATGAGGTTGATGCGGGCAGCGCTCACGGCATCTGCCCAGCGCAATGCTGAGATGGCGGCAGCGGCACGGGCGCACACTTAGCGAAGGCGAAGTGTCGTCAGGCTTTACAGTCAGACACACACGTTAATTTCCCCTAACCATCGTCACCGCGCGTTTCTGCGATTTGGACCGTTTGGCACGCGGCCTGCATAGCTGATAGTGTTCCCACAGCGGTTATCCGCACAGAGCGGTGGGTCGGCAGCTTCCCAGGTCTCGCGCCGACCCACCCTCACCCGGAACCTTCCCTAACATACCACTATGACGTCATGCCGCCATATACGGCTGCGCCAAATCCAATTGTCCTACCCCAAAATGCGCGAGGATTTCCTATTCGGCCTCCAGAGTATCCGAATACCAGAAAAACCAAATAGGTGCGCCAGCAGCCTGTATTTGCCTCCTTGGGGCATGTCAGGCGCTTGCCTCAAGTTTGATCGCGTCAGGCCGTGTGATGAATGCCTTTATCGGCCATCATCTCGTGCAGTTCGCCCGCCTCAAACATCTCCATCATAATGTCCGATCCGCCGACAAATTCGCCCTTCACATAGAGCTGCGGCACAGTCGGCCAATTGGAGAATGCCTTGATGCCAGAGCGAATTTCGGCGTCTTGCAGCACATCAATGCTGCCATATTCCACGCCAAGATGCTCCAATATGGCAACAGCCTTTGAGGAAAAGCCGCATTGCGGGAACAACGGCGTGCCTTTCATGAACAGCAG
>JAYVZY010000109.1:0-23524 GCA_043782885.1 Sphingomonadales bacterium
ACTCAGGCATCAGCAACGCGCATCTGAGGCAGCGTTTGCCGGCAGCAAATCGCAATACCGCGCAGCGGCCCTTCAGGCATTCGTAGACGTATCGGATGCGCTCACTGCCCTTAAGACTGACGGCGATCTGCTCGATGCCACCGCCCGCGCGCAATCTGCCGCCAACCGCTCGCTTGGCTATGTCACCCGTCAGCTACAACTTGGCGATGTCGGCACGCTCACGCTCCTTAATGCCGAGGCGACAAATGCGCAGGCGAGCGGTGTGCTCATTCAGGCGCGCACCGCGCGTTATACTGATACTGTTGCCCTCATTCAGGCGCTCGGCGGGGCGTGGAGCGAAGACAAAACAACGCTCAATGCTGGAGCCAAATAGCAGGCAGATCAGCTATCACAGCGGTGAAATTGTTGCTGTCTTGAATTTGTAAAAAGCTGTCTGTAGACGAACCGGGTGGCAAATTCTGTCTCCGTTCTTATGCTATTTTATGTGTTCGTGACGAGCCAGTCGGTTATTGCTGAGCCTTTGATTGATCTCCACACTCAGCTGACGTCAACAGTTCAGGCCCACCCCGCATTTCGTGGTGCAACCGACGGGCCTAACAGTCTGTCGCATAAGAGCGATGCTGCGGCGACCAACGATGTGACGGCCTATATTGGCGTGTCGCCTTGGTCGGGCGGCGAAATTTGGTTCAATCCTGAAATCGATCAGGGTTTTGGCCTGTCAGACACGCTCGGCGTGGCAGGTTTTCCCAGTGGGGAGGCGTATAAGGTTGGCAAACTGGTGCCATATTACCGAAGTCAGCGGCTTTTCATGCGTCAAACGATTGGTCTTGGTGGCGCGGCCGAGCACGTAGACGCCGCCGCTAACCAGGTTGAGATGAAACGCCAACCAGATCGCTTGGTCGTCACCGTCGGAAAATTCAGCGTCGGGGACGTGTTTGATACCAATACCTATGCGCATGATCCGCGACAGGATTATTTCAACTGGGCAGTCATCGACACCGGCACGTTCGATTATGCTGCCGATAGTTGGGGTTACAGTGTCGGCGGTGCGGTTGAAGGGTATACCGGCAATTGGACGCTTCGAGGTGCGATGATGGCGCTCTCAAATGAGCCCAATGGTGAAACGCTAGATTTGAGTTTTGCGCAGCACCAACTCATTGGTGAGATTGAGCGGCGATTTAGCATCAACCAGCGCGCGAGCGCCCTGCGGGTGACGGCGTTCGATTCCTACGCGCGGATGGGGCGCTTTGATGATGCGCTGGCATTTGGTGCGCGTTCAAATACGACGCCCTCGACGGCGCTTGTCAGGCGCTATGGGCACCGCCGGGGAATAAGCCTGAATGCCGAGCAGGCGGTCAGCGATACTGCGGGTGTGTTCGCACGCGTCGGGATTGCGGATGGCAGTCATGAGAGCTTTGATTTTACCGACATTGATAGGACTGTTGCAGCAGGTATCACGGTCAAAGGTAAGGGCTGGCAGCGCGCGGATGATGTCTTCGGCGCGGCGTTTGCCGTCAATGATATTTCAAATGCGCGGCGTGATTATCTTACGGCCGGCGGGCTGGGCGTCTTGGTGGGTGACGGCGCACTGCTGCGCAAGTCGCGTGAGGCAATCTTTGAGAGCTACTACAGCGCGATGCTCACCTCTTGGGCACACATCACGCTCGATGGCCAACTTGTGTTCAACCCAGGGTATAATGCAGATCGTGGGCCGGTTGTAGTGCTCGGCGTCCGGCTCCATTTGGCGCGCTAATGTGTCTGCGCACGCCAAGCTAATCGGTCACCCATCCACCGCCAATGGCTTGGATGAGTGATACGGCCGCTTGTTGGCGGTTGCTTGTTGCTATGATCAGCGATTGGCGGTTCGTGAGTGCAGTGGTCTGCGTGGTGATGACATTGGCATATCCGACAATGCCTGCTTTATATTGGTTGAATGTGATGCTTTCGGCGCGGTCTGCCGCCGTGGATGCTGCACGGCGCTCCTCCTCCTCGCGCGCGTATTGGCGCTGTGCCGCAAGCGCATTTTCGGTCTGCTGAAAGGCCGTGAGCACGGTTGCTTTATATTTTGCGACCGTGCTGTGATAAGAGGCACGGGCCTCGCGCACCTTGGCACTACGGCCACCGAAATCGAACAATGTGTCAGCTAGTGACACCCCTAACGACCATAAACTGGTGGACGACTGAAACAATTGACTAAGCGCGTTACCCGATGTGCTCGATCCAGCGGAGAGAGAAATCGTGGGGAAAAAGGCGCTTCGGGCAATCCCTAAGCCCTGATTGGCGGCTTCGACACGTCTCTCAGCGGCCGCCACATCGGGACGGCGTTCGAGAACGCTTGCGGGCAACACGGCAGGAACATCCGGAACCACAGGTGTCCATGCTTGCGGGGCCAATGTGAACAGTGAAGCGTTCTCACCGACCAGCACAGCGATAGCATGAACGAGCACATCGCGTTGCCGGTCATATTCGGCCAATTGTGCCTGCGCGGCATGCACCTGACTCTCGGCTTGCACAACATCAAGCCTGGCGACAACACCCTGCGTGTAACGGTTTTGAGTGATAGTGAGCGCCTTCGCATATGCTTGGGCCGTCATCGCTTGCGCGTCGCGCTCAGCATCTGTCTGTCGGAGCTGAAGGTAGTTTAGCGCCAGCTCGCCTTGTGCGGTGAGAATCGCGTTGCCAAGATCGCCGGCGGCGGCGGCAGTGTTCAACTTGCTCTGCTTCAGACCTTCGCGTAGCGCGCCAAATAAATCGAGCTGCCAGGCGGCTGTAACGCCCGCTGAGTAGCGATTAGTCCCCGATATGATCTGGCCGGAGCCTGACGATTGGGTGGTGGCACCCCCGGCAAATGTTGCGCTGTGCGTCGCGCTGTCGTTGGTGCTGATGCTGGGGAGAAGGTTGGAGCGACTCTCGCCCACCGTCGCACGCGCTTGATCATAAGCCGCGACAGCCTGTGCGACGGTTTGGTTGGCCTTGGCGACACGACCTTCTAGGTCAGTGAGCACAGGGTCATTGAATGCCGCCCACCACTCGCCCTTTGGGCCAGAGTCTGATGGATTTGCGGGCCGCCATCCCGGCGCTTCGGCGAATTGTGTGGGAAGCTGCATCGAAGGCCGTGCCACATTTGGTGCCATCGAACACGCCGCAAGTGGCAAAAGGAAAATTGGAGCAAAGACGCGGGTCATACTGTCACCGTTTGAGAGGAAGAGGAAGGCCTGGTGCGGCGCCGGCGCGTACGCATATTTTCCAGCGCGACATAAACGACAGGCGTGGTCAGCAGGCTGATCATTTGGCTTGCAATGAGTCCACCGATAATGATCACGCCGAGTGGACGGCGCAGTTCAGCGCCATCGCCGAAGGTTATTGCCAACGGAAGCGCGCCTAGCCCTGCGGCGAGCGTCGTCATCAAAATGGGACGAAACCGCATGAGGGCGGCTTCACGGATCGCAGCGGGGGCACTCAATCCTCGATCTCGTCGCGCAACAATGGCGAAATCAATCATCATAATCGCATTTTTTTTCACGATGCCAATGAGCAGCAGAAGGCCTACAATCGCGATGATGTCGAACTGAAGCCCGCCAACGAGCAATCCGAACGCGCCGCCCATCGCTGCCGAGGGCAAAGTTGAGAGCACGGTGAGGGGATGGACAAGGTCTTCATATAAAATACCCAACACCAAATAAATCACGGCCACCGCCGCCAAAATAAGCCAGGGTAACGTTTTGAAAGTGTCGCTAAAAGTCTTGGCAGTGCCAGCAAAGCCGCCATGCACAGACGCCGGAAGGCTGAGGCTAGCGGATAATTTGTCGATCTCGATCCCAGCGTCGCTAATTGATTTTGTGCCCGCGACATTGAAGGAAATGGTTGCCGATGGCGATCCATTTTGATGATTGATTTCGGATTCAGCGCTACCCAATGTCCAGTTCGCAAGGCCAGAGAGCGGGGTCATCGTGCGTGGCGCGGTGCTGATGCCATTGGCGATCGCCGTTCCGCTGACGGGAAGATACACATTTGCCAACGCATCGGGGCTGCGGGCGTTCAACGGATCGGTGGCCATCACGACGTGATATTGGTTGATCCCACTGTAGATCACGGCGATTTGTCGCTGGCCAAAGCCGTCATAGAGGATATTGTCGATCGTGCGATTATTTAGGCCAAGGTCTGCCGCCTTGTCGTGATTAATATGCACATACACCTCAGAGGCGCTGTCATTCTGATCGAGATCGACGTCAGTGAATAGGATTTTGTCGCGCTTCATGGCATCGGTCAATGTGTGGGCGCTGCGCATCAGCTCGGCATCATCGTCTCCCTGCAATGTATATTGGAACGATGCATTCCCGCCGCGCGCACCGCCCTGCGTATCTTGTACCGGGTTGAGGAACGCACTGACGCCAGTGATTTTGGAGAGCTTTGGCCGCAATCGCGCAATCACGACGCGGGCGGGGTCGCGTTGCAACACTGGCTTAAGGTTGACGAACAAAAAGCCGCCCCCCGATCGTCGGCCACCGGTGAAGGCGATCACGTTGCGAACCGCAGGATCAACGCGAATAATGCCCGCAATTTGCGTCAGTTTAGCACTCATCGTATCGAACGAGATTGAGCGATCTGCCCTTATTCCGCCTTGCACCGAGCCATTGTCCTGCTCGGGCATAAAACCTTTCGGTACTTTGGTAATGATAACGCCGGTCAGAAATACAGAGCCAAGCAGCAAGACCAGCACCGCTCCCCGGTTGGCGAGCGCCCAGTCAAGCGAATGCGCGTAACGATTGTGCACAAACGTGTAGCAGCGTTCCAGAGCATCGGCCAGTTTATGAAAACGCCCAACGCGCAGCTTAGCCTCGGGCCGAAGCAATATCCGTGCCAGCATGGGTGTTGTTGTTAAGGCAATGACCAGTGAAATCAGAACTGCAAGCGTGATCGTTACCGCAAATTCGGCCATCAATTTACCGGGAATTCCACCGGCAAAAAGCAACGGAATAAAGACCGCCACCAGCGAAATACTGATCGACACAATCGTAAAGCCAACCTCCTGTGTGCCGGTCAGCGCAGCCTCAAGCGGGCTCATCCCTTTTTCAATATATCGCGTAATGTTTTCTAACACGACGATCGCATCATCAACGACAAAGCCCGTCGCCACCGTGAGACCCATCAGCGAGAAGTTGTTGAGCGAGTAGCCCAGCAAAGCCATACACCCCACCGTTCCCGCGAGAGAGACGATGACGGCAATCCCCGGAATGATTGTGGCCTGCCACGTTCTCAAAAAGACACTGACCACGAGCACCACGAGCAAGGTGGCAAAGCTCAGCGACCGCTCAACATCCCGGAGCGACGCGCGGATGGAGGTCGTGCTGTCGTTCGCCACGTCGACATGAATGTCTGCCGGCATGAGTGCTTTCAGGTCAGCGAGTTGAGCCTTCACAGCATCTACCGTTTGCACGATGTTTGCACCCGGCTGGCGCGAGATAAGCACCATCACCGCCCGCTTATCGTTGTAAATGCCCATCGTGCGCGCATCTTCGGGGCCGTCATATACTTTGGCGATGTCGGCAAGCCGCACGCCGCCGCCGTTTCGCCAGGCAACAACGATATCTTTATAGTCCTTCGCGGTCTGGGCTGCCTTGTTCGAATAAATCTGGAAAGCCTGGCCTTGGCTATCGATAATGCCCTTAGGGCGGTTGGCATTGGTAGCCGTGATTGCCGTCCGAACGTCTTCAAGACTGATCCCGTACCGCGCGAGCGCCAGTGAATTGACCTCGATCCGCGTGGCGGGCAGTGACGCGCCGCCGAGCTCAACGTCGCCTACGCCATCGACCTGAGAGAGCTTTTGCACGACTATATTGGAAACAGCATCGTAAATTTGCGGTGCTGTGCGCGTTTCAGATGTGAGTGCGAGAAACATCACAGGGGCTGCTGCTGGGTTTGCCTTGAAATAGCTGGGATTCGTTTTGAGGGTGGTCGGCAGATCGGCTCGCGCGGCATTAATGGCCGCTTGCACGTCGCGTGCCGCCCCGTTCACATTGCGGCTCAAGGCAAATTGCAAAATAATCTGGCTCTGGCCCGTTTGCGATTGTGATGTCATGGCGTCGAGACCCGCGATTGTCTGGAGGTGTCGTTCCAAGGGCACCGCGACGCTTGATGCCATCGTGGCGGGGCTCGCGCCTGGCAAATTCGCTTGCACCACAACCACTGGAAAATCGATATTCGGGAGTGGCGCAACCGGCATTTTCCCGAAACCCAAAACGCCCCCGAGGAGAATGCCGACGGTCAACAAAACTGTGCCGATTGGGCGGCGGATGAAGAGATTGGAGACATTCATAACGGAACAGCTCGCCCCGCACGTCTCGCTACCAGTCGTTCGAAGCTGAGATAGATGACGGGCGTCGTGAAGAGCGTAATCGCCTGTGATAAGATCAATCCGCCGGCGATTGCCAAACCGAGTGGTGCGCGCAACTCCGATCCCATACCCGTGCCAAACACCAGAGGAAGCGCCGCGAATAGTGCGGCGAACGTCGTCATCATAATGGGCCGGAAACGAAGGTGTGCTGCCTGCCGAATAGCCGCCTCTGCCGACAACCCTTCCTCGCGTTGGGCAGAGATCGCAAAGTCGATCATCATGATCGCATTCTTTTTGACGATACCAATGAGCAGCACGATGCCAATAATGCCGATCACCCCAAGATCATTGCCCGTGACAATCAACATCAGCAGCGCACCGATACCCGCCGAAGGCAATGTTGAAAGAATGGTGAGGGGGTGAATGAAACTCTCGTATAGCACACCAAGCACGATATAAACACACACAATGGCCGCAAGAATGAGCCAAAACTCGTTAGCGAGGGCGGCACGAAAAGCATCGGCAGCACCCAGGAATTTGGTCGTGATGCTCGGCGGTATGCCGATCCGCGTTTCGGCCGCCGTGATCGCATCGACTGCTGCCCCGAGCGATGTTCCAGATGTAAGATCAAAGCCAATGCTCGCCGACGGAAATTGCGCAACACGGCTCAGTTGCAGCGGCGCTTGTTCGGTCGTGATCGTCGCCAGCGCGCTGAGCGGCACGGCTGCGCCACTCGTTCCGGGAACGTAGAGACGCGATAAGGCCTCTGGTGCCGTTTGCATGTCCGGCGGCCCCTCTAGAATGACACGATATTGGGTGGATGCCGTAAAAATCGTCGAGATGATCCGCTGACCAAAAGCATCATACAGCGCCGCATCGACTGCCCCAGCGGTAATCCCCAGCCGTGCAGCGGAGTCTCGATTCACCGTTACCCGAACAGCATTGCCACGTAACAGCACATCCGATCCAACATGACGAACCTGGTCGACATTGGTCGTGAGTTCATTGACCAGCGCCTGCGTCCAATGCGTCACATCCTCATCGGAAGCGCCTTGTAGAGCGAAGTGGTAAGCGTTGGCACCATTCTCGGAGTCAATCGTCAAATCCTGCACAGGGCGCAAAAAGAGCTGCGCGCCGGGAATCGTGTTTGCAGCGTTTATCAGCCGCGCCATCACCGCCCGTTGATCGTCGCGTTGCCCTTTATCTTTTAGATTGATCGCCATCCGCCCAACGTTGAGTGCTACATTTTGACCATCAACTCCGATATTGGCAGACAGCGAAGCCACGGCGACGTCGGCGAGCAGCACCTGTCCCACTTTCGTTTGAATTTCGGCCATACGGGCAAAGGACGTTCCGGGATCGACCATTAGCGTCGCTTGAAGCTGGCCGGTATCTTGCTCTGGGAACAAGCCTTTGGGAATCTCGATAAAGAGCAGAGCGGTTGCCGCCATCGTGCTTCCGAAAACGAGCATCATAAGGCGTTGGTGGCCGAGCACCCATTCCAATGCCTTCGCGTAGTGCCCTGCAAACGCCGCGAACCACGCTTGCGTGACGTGCACCAATTTTGAAGTCTCGTTCGGACGCTCGTGCCGCAGCCAACGTGCGGAGAGCATTGGCACCAAGGTGAGCGAGACTGCGGCGGAGATCAGGATTGTTACCGCCAATGTGATCGCAAACTCGCGGAACAAACGCCCGACAACATCGCCCATAAACAGCAACGGAATCAACACCGCGACCAAGGAAATGGTGAGCGAGAGGATTGTAAACCCAATCTCACGCGATCCCTTGAGCGCGGCGCGAAACGGCGGCATGCCTTGCTCGACATGGCGGGCGATGTTCTCAATCACAACGATCGCGTCATCCACCACAAATCCGGACGCGATAGTGAGCGCCATCAGCGATAGATTGTTTAACGAGAAGCCGAGCGCATACATCGCGCAAAAGGTGCCAATGAGCGACAAGGGCACCGAGAGACTCGCGATCAATGTGGCGCGTGGACTTCCCAGAAACAGAAAAATCACCAGCACAACCAACGCAACCGCCAACACCAACTCAAACTCGACATCTGACACCGACGCGCGAATGCCGGTCGTGCGATCTGCCAAAACTGTAACATGCACGTCCTCGGGCAAGGCTTTCGTTAAATCGGGCAACGCCTTTTTTATGGCGTTGACGGTGCCGATAACATTGGCTCCCGGCTGGCGTTGAATATCAACTATAATCGCGGGCTTGTTGTTCATCCAAGCGCCCAGGCGCACATTTTCAGAGGCATTGATTACGGTTGCGACGTCACTGAGCCGCACGGGTTGGCCGTGTGTGTACGCAACGACGAGATTTTTATAATCCGCTGCGCTGTTGAGTTGGTCATTGGCGTTGATCGACCAGCTTCGTGTTGGCCCGTCGAAACTCCCCTTGGCACCATTGGCATTCGCTGCCCCAATGACTGATCGGAGCGTCTCCATTGAAAGGCCACGCGCCGACAATTCAGCCACATTTGCCTGAATGCGCACGGCTGGCCGCTGACCGCCCGAAAGCGACACCAGTCCGACGCCGGCCACCTGCGCTAATTTACCGGAGAGCCGCTGGTCGACGAGATTCTGCACATCATACAGCGGGCGACTGTTCGAGGACACGCCAAGCGTAATTATGGGCGCATCCGCCGGATTGATCTTGGCGTAGATTGGGGGGGAGGGCAGGTCGGTCGGCAACAGAGTCGCTGCCGCATTGATCGACTGTTGCACCTCTTGCTCGGCAACGTCCAGCGTCAGTTCGAGCCCGAACTGCAAGGTGACCACGGAGGCACCCGCTGATGAGACCGACGACATCCGCTTTAACCCAGCCATCTGGCCAAATTGTCGCTCAAGCGGGGCAGAAACCGTGAGCGCCATGACGTCCGGACTGGCCCCGGGGTAGAGCGTGCGGACCTGAATGGTGGGATAGTCCACCTCGGGCAGCGCTGAAAGCGGCAGGAATCCGAACGAGATCAGCCCCGCAAGGAAGATCGACAGCATCAAGAGGCTGGTGGCGACGGGACGCCGAATGAATAGGCGGGATGGGTTTGGCGCGGTCTCCTCAGCATCGAGGGGCGCGCTCAGCGGCGCGTTCACTGTGCCGCACCACCTTGATGACGGTGCCGGGCATTCTGGCCATGCCCGCCGCCGCCGCTGTGCGCATTGCCGGCATCAGCAGTTGTGACCTTTGACCCGTCATCGATACGATCGGCCCCTTCAAAAATCACAACCTCATCACCTTTGAGGCCAGACAGAATGGCAGTGTGTGCCAGATCAGACGGGCCGATCGTGACACTCACCCGATGCGCTATCTTGTCCGGCGTCAAGGTATATACAAACGGCCCCGATGGCCCAGTGCGCACTGCCGTAACCGGCACAACCAATGCATGCTGCAACGTGTCAACCAGCAGTTGCACATTCACGAACTCATTTGGGAAGAGATTCTCATCGCTGTTCTCAACACGTGCCTTGGCCTTTACCGTGCCGCTCGTTGCATCAATAGCATTGTCGAACGTGCGGAATTGGCCATGCGCGACAACCGTGGTGTTGTTCTGATCAAGAATTGTCACCGGAAGGGCATGCCCGCGCGCCGCCTTTTGCACGCGGCCGATGTTCTGCTGCGGCAGGGCAAAGCTGACGTCGATAGGGTCTGTTTGCGTGATCACGACGATGCCGTTAGCGTCGCCGGGCGTCACGTAGCTGCCAACGTCAACCGCGCGTAAGCCGACCTTGCCCGCTTCTGGCGCACGCACTGTGGTGTAGTTCAGATTGAGTCGCGCGGTGCCGACGCTGGCGCGGTCTGCGGCAAGCGTCCCTTCGAGCTGGTGCACCGTAGCAGCTTGTTGATCGACCAGTTGGCGGGCGATTGAATCTTGTGCGAGCAAAACCTGATAGCGCCGCAAATCAACTCGGGCGGAATTCAGCGTTGCCGTATCTTTTGCCAAATTTCCTTGCGCTTGTTGCACGGCCAATTGGTATGGACGCGGATCAATTTGTGCGAGCGGCGTGCCGCGCGTAACGTGCTGGCCTTCCGTAAAATATACTTTGAGCAGCACACCGGCGAGCTGCGTGCGCACAGTCGCGTTGACAATCGGTTGAACGGTGCCAATCGCCGTGAGCGAAATCGGCATATCCTGCCGCACGACCGGAGTTGCACCCACTGTCGTGGTCGGCCGGCCCTTAGCGCTCTTTCCGCTGGCATCGCTTTTTTGCCCGCTCCCGGCATAGAACCAGATTCCGATGCCGACTGCCGCGATCGCACCTGCTACGAGCATTGCGTTGCGCACGGAACGTTTGCTGCGCGGGGCCGTGTTCTCAACAAAACGGGATTCGGACTCTGGCATGAAAACCTCTAATTTTTGGGCTGCTCAACAGTAGAAGACAGAGCAGAATATGGCACGAAGATTTTGGTTCATTCAAATTTAGACTGTCAGCAGTTTCAGGGCGAGTTGAGTGTAAATAGATCAGAGTGCAGCGCTGATCGCGGCCTCGTTGAACGTTTGCTCCAACCCGGCAGTGCGTCATCCGTGAGGGGTTTACGCTCAGGCATCATTTGGGCTCTCGCTCCGTCCAGTCGAAGCGAATTTTCACCCAGCTGCCGATGAGCGGGCGTCCATCGAGATTGGGGGGGCGAACCAAGAATTGCCATGACGCCTGACGCAGTGCATTTTTAAGCCCTGACCCCGGGGGAGATTCACTGAGACCGACGCAATTTTCGACGTGGTAATGGGCGGCCGTTTGGCACGCGATGATTGCCCAGCTATCTGGCGGTGCGCCGTGGGGGAGATAATAGGCTAATGCGCCTTGAGAGGGCTCTTCATACCACTCAGCATTATACAGGTTTGCGCCGCCCGGCCCTTGTCCCGGGCCATAGGTCGCGCCACTCCCTTTGCCGCTCGCCTTGCCCGTTCCCGCCGCATGTGAGGACAGTTTGCTGATGTCCGATGCGGCAAAATCGTCCGAGCTCATTTCAATTATCGGCGAGGGTGTATTGGCGATCTTCGGCGGTTGGATGTGGGGAGGGTTGAGTTGGACCTTAGTCGCGGTGGTTTTTGCGGCTTTAGCTTGTGCTGCCGCGTGACGCGTCACCGATTGTTTCGGCGTGGAATGGCCACCCGACCAAGAATGGACAACGAGCGCGTCAGACTGTTTGAGCTTACGCCCAGACGACGATCCCAGCGTAAGTAGTCCGATAAGCACGAGCACCTCCACCAAAAGCGCGACAACAATTGCCAGCGCACGACTCTTCAGCCGTGTGCGACGCCCATAGGACGACGTGCGGTGATTAAGTTCTATCGAGATTGTTTCGCCAAGCGCCACCACTATGACTCAATTATTCTCAATTTCTATTTGCCCTTTGTTTAGCCGCTGATCGTCAATACGCTTGTCGTAAAGTGCCCTTACTACTCAAAATAATTTACGAATGCTGAACCTGATCGTTCTCCCCGTCGCATCAAGATAAGCGGGCTGATAGCTGAGCGGGATTGCCCCTGTGCCATCGGTCACCACTTGGTGTGAGTCAAACAGATTACTGACCGAGAACGTCACGCGCGTGCCGCGCAGCCAAGGATGTTCCGTCACCAGTTTCGGTTGCTGACCGAGGTTGACGAACAGCCGTAGGTTGGCCGTCGCGAGCGATCCAAAATGGAGCGTTGACGTAGGCGATGCGGTCAGCACATTGGTGGCGCTCTGCCATTTACCGGAGAGCCGTGCGCCAAAGCCATCTTTGCTAAGTCCGAGTTGCAGCGACACATCGTGTTGCACCTGTCCACCGGATGCCCCCGTTTGATCGCCGCTCAGCACATTGAGCGTCGGGCCGTTCGCCGGCAGTTGCAGCGTGTCGTGCAGCGTGATTGTATCGTAAATGGCGACGTTGAAGCGTCCACCGCCCGGACGATTAGCGCCACCGAAGCCGCCCCCTCCGCGACCACCGCTGCCACCTCCACCGCTGTTGAGATGGTCCCCATCCGGCTTGCGCCCTCCGTCACCGCCGCCCGGCCCACCGCCACGATTGCCGAACATGGACGCCCAACCACCAGGAGGAGGTTTTCGACTTGATTTGATCGGCTTTGAGAAATTGAACCCGAGGCGTAATTGATCGTCTTCCGAGCGGGTAAAGTTGCGGGGCGTCAGGTCGATCGTGTGATCTACCGTTTCAGCGGCGAATGCTTCCGCCAATGTTGGGGCCATGATTGGATTGTAGACGTTGGTGCGGGTGAATGTCGCGTTAAACGTCAGATCAGTTTTCGTGAACGGCTTGAAATTGGCCTCCAGCTTCATCACATGGCGCGTGCTGTCGACGAGATTGGGATTGCCGCCGCTGATCTGGGTCACGGTCTCAATGCCGCCTGTGAGCGGGTTCAAGAGTATCTGACCGGGCGAAACCGACTGCGGGTTGGTCAGTTGACTCGCACTTGGCGCAGCGTGATCAGTCGTCATCGAGGCAATCAGCGTCAACGGGCTTACGGGCGTCCAGTTCAGGCCATAGCCGAGTGTCGTGAGCGTGCCGAAGCTGGGATAGCGCTGCGCTGCGGCATTTGCGTTGAGTGTGAGATCACCCAGCGCGCTCATAAAATTGTGCCTGCCACCGGTGATCGGAAGATCAAGATTGATCTGACCCAGAGCATTATTTTGCACGCTGTGCCCGGCTTGCAGAACAACGCTATTGAGCGCGTTACTGTAGCGAGACGAATCGCTATCAAATATCGCGCTGTTGGCTGCAACTTTGACACTCACCGAGACGTCACCTGCGGGCAGTTTGAACGGCGTGCCGCAAAGGAGCAGATCTTCGCCAATCGAATTGCTGAGCGAATGGGAGAGGTTGGCGGGGTTCAGCGTGATCAGGCCGGGCGCGATTGGGCCGTTGAGGCTTAGCGGGTTCGTCGCCAGAAAGGCCCGAGCATCAACCCCGCTGAGTGCGGCAGAATTGCTGTCCCCCAGATCATAATTGCTCGTGAACGACCAGTGCCACTTTTTACTCAGATCGGCATTGAGCGTCAGACTGAGGTGGCCTGTGACGGCCTTGCTGTTTTGGGTGAGTGCGCCAAAGCTGTTGATGGCACCGTAGAGGGTTCCGGAAGGAAGTGGCAGCACGACCAACGGAAGACCGTTTTTCGCATCAGTAGTCTTCACGTCCAGACGACCGTTGACGCTCATCGATACGCCGTTGAGAATGGTGTCGGCGTAAACGGCGTTGGCCGAAAAATCCTTGCTCGCAGCGGACAAAGTGCGGAAGGCTGTCATGTCAAGTGCGGGTGATCCTGCGCCCGCGACCGGCGTTGGGATGACGCCACGTTCATTCTCAAACAACGCGGCGCTGTCGGAATATTTCAGATCAAGATTGAAGCGCGCGTTTTTTCGAATGCGCAAATAGCTGACATCGGCTTGCCCGTTTAGACCACCCCCTTCGGTTGCCAACCCGCCATCCAATTCAGCGGTATAGGCCTTGAATCGCTGGCGCAGCACGACGTTCAGAACCTTCTGGTCAGCGGTGTAGCCGTATTTGAGCGCGACTTCCTCTGGCAGAATGTCCAAGCGCGCGATTGCCTCGGCTGGAATGTCGCGAATTTCGCTGAATCCGGATGTGCGCCTGCCGTTGAGCAAGACCACGGGCGTCCCGCCACGGCCACTCGTCAGTTGCGGCGCAAGCTCGGTGAGAATATCGGAAATTGAACTGACGCCAAGCGAGCGGATGTCCGCTGGCCCAAGTTGCAATTCTGGCTTGATGTCACCGAGCACCGCGCCGCGCTGTTTTTGGCGCTGCGCCGTGACAATGATGTCGGGTTCGTCGTCGGCTTCGGCCGCAACTGTGCTTGGAGAAGGGGCTTTGTCCTGAGCCATCAAGACATAAGGCGAAATCGCCAGCGCCAGCGCGAGAGATGTGTGTCGGATCATATTTATTTCAAAAACCAGCAACCTGCTTTGACTACTTGCCTGAGTACTAAAATCCTTCGCTCCTGTGCAGGACATGAATTTAACCGATCCACTCCGAAGGATTCCACGTATCCGCGACGTATTTAAAGCTCCTCCCTGAACTGTGGGCCAGCTTTGCGCTGGCCCAGCTTTTCTGGCCGGAGGATGCGGCGCTAGAAAGGGGCGGGTTCCAAATGCAAATCAGACAGTTCTGCGTAGCAGCTTTCATGACCGTGCCCAGCGTTACATATGCCCTCGCGCCGTCCCCTATTGAGGGCGTTTGGGCGACAAAAAACAACAAGGCCGTAGTGCGGATTTACGCGTGTGGCACCGCAGCGTGTGGCACGATCATCAAGTCAGGAAACCCCAGTCTCCATCTGCCAACCACCGACGTCAACAATGCCGATCCAGCATTGCGCAGTCGCTCCCTGGTCGGATTACAGATCACTACCAATTTGAAACCTGAGACCGACCACTGGAAAGGTGTGATTTATTCCCCCGAAGATGGGCGAAGTTACAACGCGACTTTTGTGCGATTGGACAGTGGTGCGCTAGAGGTAAAAGGCTGCTGGGGCTTCCTTTGTGTGACCCAATTTTGGACGCAAGCCTCGTAGCATCAATCTCATTTTGTGATCAACGGACCGATTTGAGCTCAGTTTTGATAGGCCTTCGCCCGTTGTGCCGCCAGCTCCCGCAATTTATCGGCGATAATGCGCCGATCCGCTGAACTGACCCGCTTCAAAATCGAAACGAGGTGGTCTTGCTTGCGCTTTTGGTGGGAGTAGGCAACGTTCCTTTGGTTGGCATACGCGCGCTGCAGTGCACCGGCATCAAATGGCTCCGCATTGATTGCGGCGAGCACATTTTGCTCGGCTGTCGCATATTCGGCATGGCGTTGCGGCGCAGACTGTTGCTCTCCCGTCAGCCATTCGTGTTCAAAAATAAGGCGCCCCTGCGGCGAGAGTTTATCTACAATGTCGTGCATACGTGCCCCGCGTGGCGCAGCATCAGACGTTTGGTTCGCATTTTGAGCGTATGCCGTGAGCGGCGCGGTGGCGAGCATCAAAGCGAGGGTCGATCCGCAAAGTGAGCTGAAATTCATTGAAGCAACTCCTCAGGGTCCGCATTTGGGTTGGGCATCGAGAACGCGACGAGTGCGTGCTGCTGCATGATGGGGTCGTTGTGCGGCATCGTTGACCTGTTGTGCAGCGTCATCACCCCAGCGACCATAGCGGCTGCCGCCATCGGACCAACAAAGAAGATATAGCGTTTACGGCTTGTCGTGGTCGGCATTGCGTGCGGTGACGCTTGTGCCGCCGCCAAAATCCTGGCCACGGCATTTTCTGACGCCATTGGCGTGTCCCAGTGCTGCAACAGATGAAATATTTTGCGATCAAAATTGTCGTCCGTCATAACCACCTCTTACGATACCGTTAGGCCGTGTTTCGCGACCAAATCCTTGAAGGCCTGCCGCCCACGCGACAGGAGCGACTCGACAGACTTCATATTGCTGTCCATCGCTTCTGCCACTTCATTCACACTATAGCCTTCAACATAAAACAGCGAAATCGCGGCCCTTTGCCGCGCGGGCATCGCATTGAGGATCTGGTGAACATCTTGAGCCTCCGCCAGTCGATCAGCGCGCGGCGCGTCGTCTTCCACCCAATTTGCTTCCTCAAGCTCGACAACCTTCTTCACCATCCGTCGACGATCCAGCGCACAATTCGTCACGATCCGTGCCAACCAACCAACGAAATTCCCACGCGCGGGGTCGTATCTTTCAGCGTTGTTCCAAATCTTCATAAACGCCTCTTGCACCGCATCTTCAGCTTCTGCTCTATCCATCAACACCCGACATGCAATCGCAAAGCACCGACCGTGATGTCGGCTAACCAAGGCGGCGAACCCGTCTTGCTCACCCTGTTGCACACCCGCCATGAGCTGGACATCGCTGAGGTGCAGTGAGAGCGCGCGTGGCCTGATCATCCGTGAAACATACGGCGGCAAATGACGAAATCCTTCGGCACGGCTGAAAACCCACTCCTGTCCAGCCTGTTGGCCCGCCTCACCGTGCAAAGCGCCGCGTTTGCCAAACATGGAAGGTCATTTTTAGTGCCGACGAAGGTGGTGGTCAATCTGCGTGTCCGCCATAGAAATGGCAACAGTGCCGGTATCGCCAAGCGGCGCGACCATCGTGCCATAGACGGAACGATAGCCGCGTGTGCCAATTCCAAACCCGACTTCACCATGGATTTGCCGCTTGTGGCTTGCACCCCCATCAAGAGCGGCCGATTGGGCATGGGCTTTCGCGCCCGCTTCCTTCGCCGCCTCGACCTCAGCAGGGGAGAGGGTGATCACCGTTTCCTCGCCGGCAAAAGCTAGCGTTGGTAACATGCCGCAGACAAGCGCGGCTGACAGGAGAAAAGATTTCATAACGCGACGTCGCATGCGCGTCCTTTCGCGAGCCTGAATGAGCGCCCCTGGACCGCCACAAACAGGCTGGCATTCAGAAATGCGCTAATCGAACCGCGAAACGACCAGTTTTTCGAGGGCGGCCACATTGAGCGGCTCGGCGCACAAGAAGCCTTGATAATAGTTGGCGCCCTGTGCTGCGAGCGCCGAACGCTGCTCCTCGGTTTCTACACCTTCAGCAATCACGGCAAGCCCAAGCGAGCGCGCCATATCAATCACGCCGCGCACGACCACTCGATCACGCGCGGTGCCGACAATATCTTGCGCCATTGCTTTGTCGATTTTCAGATAGTCGAGCGGGAGTGCTTTCAGATAAGCCAAACTCGAATAGCCAGTGCCAAAATCGTCTATCGCTGCCCGGCAACCCGCCATGCGCAATTCTGTAAGCAAATCAGCCGCTTGAGCAAGGTTATCGATCAGCCCGCTCTCGGTAACTTCGACTGTGAGTCGGTCGCGTGGAAAGCCACTTGCCGCCAGCATCTTAAGGAAACTCAGGGCAAAGCCGCCGCGTGCCATGTCTTGTGCCGTTACGTTGATGGAGAGCCGTATGTGGTTGAGTGTGGCAGGCCAGAGAGCGGCGCTCTCTGCCGCGCGCTTTTGAATATGCATCGAGAGCGCCCCCAGATAGTCTGAGCGCGCGGCCACCGCAAACAACGTGTCGGCACCGAGTGTTCCGTGCACGGGGTGTTGCCAGCGCGCGAGCGCCTCAACGCCGATGACTTTGTTGGTACTGATCGCAACCTGCGGCTGAAACAAAATATCAATTTCGTTGCGATCGAGTGCGTTTCGAAGGTCTGCGGAAAGGAGGGACTGTGCGCCCTTCGTGGCACCAAGCTCTGCGTTGACCAAGTGAACAGTGCTCGTTCCGGCAGACCGGGTTTCCGCCAAAATTTCGCTTGCGCGACGCAATATGCTTGCGGCGTCCTCATCAGCATGTCGCTCAATTCCCGCGATGCAGCACCCGACACTGACCTCATGGCCATCAGCTATAACTGGTCGCTCTAGGGCGGCGGCCAGCTCGCTGGCGACCAAATCCATTTGTGCGCGCTCCATGTGTTGGGGCAAGATAACAAGGTAGGTTGCGCCAGCTATTCTGGCGACGAGTGGTGTGCTCATCGACACTGTTGTCACGCAGCGTTCAATCCGACGCGCCAACGCGCGCAGCACAGCATCACCTGTCAACCGGCCGAAGGCGTCATTAATAATTTCAAACCGGGTGAGGCCGATCATAAACACCGTGTGCTGTTGGTGCGGGTGCGCATCGAGCAAGTGGCGCGCTGCGATCATGGAACCCAGCCCTGTCAGCGGATCGCGCTGCCTTGCGCCCAGTGTGCCCATCTCGGCAATCGGCAATTCAATCAGCCCTTGCAAGTGCTGGGTTGCGGGATCAATTCGGATGTGATGTGCGGCGGGCAGCGGGTCGGTATTCAGCAGGCGGTGCGCCAGTGCGCGTGGCTGGCCAAGCGCGCGGACCTCACCGATTGCGTGCTCAAGCGGCGCGCGCGCGTCGCGCGGCAGCGCTGTGATGAACGCCTCAAAGCTGACAGTGCCGCTCGTGAGCCTCATGCGTGCAGCGAGTGCAGGAGAAAGCTGAATGGTCTGACCTGTCTCCTCCCAACCCAATTGCTGGTCACGCCATATATCTGCGCGTTGCGGCGGGCCGTGGGTGGCGATCATGCGGAGGGCAAACCGTTCTGCGCTTCGTAAGGCCAGGTTGAATTTTTCGGCAGTGAGTGGTGCGTTGAGCACATGAGTGGCGCCAAGCCGCAGTGCTTCATCTAGGGTCGAGAGCCCACCTAAAACGAGCAATGCCAAACCATTTGCTTCAACTGTTTGTGCGAGTGCCGCTACCGCCGCAAAGCCTGCTTTCCGCGCCCCGCGCAAATCAACCACTGCGATGATCGCGCCTGAAGCGATGAACCGTTGCTCTGCGCCCTCTCCGCGACGTGCGGCAATCACGCGCCAGCCAGCGGATGACGCGACGGCTGCCAACTCGTCACGATAGCGAAAAGACAGCACGAACAAGGGCGCGCTCTGAACACGGTCGAGAAGGTGAGGCGTCGCACTGTTCATCGTCGACTGTTTAACGTGATGGCGGCGTAACGCCAACACAATCGCGCTTGCTCCACCCCCGCGCCGCGTTTACACCGTTGCAATGAACGCGCCCACCAAAATTGTGCCCGCCGCGCTGCGCGATGGCTTTGGCCGCACCATCAGCTACGTGCGGCTGTCGTTAACAGACAGGTGCGACATGCGCTGCCGCTATTGTATGGCAGAGGATATGACGTTTTTGCGGCGTTCAGAAATCTTGAGCCTAGAAGAAATTGCCGAGCTAGCCGTGCACTTTGTTGCCCGTGGTGTCACCCGTATTCGGTTGACAGGTGGGGAGCCGCTGGCGCGACGAGGAGCGGTAGATTGCGCGGCAATGATTGGTGGTTTGCTGGGGCAGGGGCTTGAAGAACTGACGCTCACAACCAACGGCTCACGGCTCACTGAGCATGCGCAAGGACTTTGGGCGGCAGGTATTCGGCGGATTAACGTGAGCCTTGATACCCGCGATCCCGAAAAATTCAGTTATATCACGCGTTTGGGGAAACTTGAGCAGGTGCTTGCCGGTGTCGCTCATGCGCAAAGTGTTGGCTTCAAAATCAAGATCAATATGGTGGCGCTCAAGGGACTCAATGGCGATGAAATTGGCGACATGCTTGCCTGGTGCGTGGATCAGGGTTTTGATCTGTCGCTGATCGAGACGATGCCGCTCGGCGTTATTGACGATGACCGCACTGACCGCTTCTTGCCGCTGACGCAGGTGCGTGCAGAACTGGATGCGCGATTTAACCTCGTTGAGTCGGCGCACAAGACAGGGGGCCCCGCGCGTTATCTGAAGGTCACAGGGACAAATACACGCCTCGGTCTCATCTCGCCGCTCACGCGTAATTTCTGCGAGGGCTGCAATCGCATCCGCGTCTCCGCCTCGGGCCAGCTCTATATGTGTCTTGGGCACGAGGATAACGTCGATTTGCGCGCGGCGCTTCGTTCGGGTGATCCCCTCGCCGTTGATACAGCGGTTGATCTGGCGATGGGCTTGAAGCCCGAACGCCACGCATTCGACCTCGCAACACCCGCCACACAGCGCCACATGAACGTGACCGGCGGATGAAGCGCGCTCTTCTTGCGTCGCCGACAGAGGCAGCGCAGCACGCCGCATTGTTGCTGCAAGCGCGCTATGATTGGGTGGAGCCTGCCGAGGCGGACATGGTCATCGCGCTCGGCGGTGATGGTTTTCTGCTCCAAACGCTTCATATGATGCTTGATGCGGGGCGGATCATGCCGGTGTTTGGGCTCAATCTGGGCACCGTCGGGTTCCTGATGAACGAGTGGCGCGAAGATGATCTTGATGCGCGGATGGCCCGCGCCAAAACGTTTCACATCGCGCCATTGCGTATGGAAGCTGAAACCGTGGCCGGCCAGCGGTTTAATCTCCCCGCGATCAATGAAGTCTCGATGTTACGCGAAACACGCCAGACGGCCAAAATTGAGGTAAGCTTGAACGGGCGCGTTGTGTTGCCAGAATTGGTATGCGATGGCGTTTTGCTCGCAACACCTGCGGGCTCAACGGCTTACAACTTCTCCGCCCAAGGCCCGATATTACCGCTCGGTTCAGCTATGCTGGCGCTCACGCCGATTAGCCCTTTCCGACCAAGACGCTGGCGCGGCGCAATATTGCCTGAATCGGCCAAGGTCGTATTCCGCGTGCTTGAGCCCGCAAAGCGCCCTGTGAGTGTGGTCGCCGATCAGCATGAGGTGCGCGATGTTGCGCGCGTGTCGCTCTCCATTGATCGCTCTTCCGCGCTCACGCTGTTGTTCGATCCCGAACACGCGCTGGATGACCGGATCACGATGGAGCAATTCGCGGTTTAATCTACTTGCAATCACCGAACGCGTTGGTATAGCCCGCGTCTCTGACATTGTTCCCCGGTAGCTCAGCGGTAGAGCATCCGACTGTTAATCGGACGGCCGCCTGTTCGAATCAGGCCCGGGGAGCCAGTCATATTTTGACCGGATAATCTTTTAGCTAAGGATGTTCGCAGTCTGTGCAGTGTCTTTTGCGGACGTGATATTATCAATGATTTCGTGCACATGCGCGCCACTTTCCGCCGCCGGAACGCGTCGAGCATCCTGCAGCGACGACTCCTGCCAATCGTCCCAGTAAAGCACAAAGTCATGATACTGAGTCCTCATATCCAGACGATGAATAACAAACTGGGGAGGCGCGTTTGCCCCTACAAATGCCGATACCGCTACTTTGTGCAAGGATGATGTCTCTGAACCAGCTGTGTTGACGGTTCCTTCTCGCTCGATTACGCCTTCAGCTCAATCCACATCAGAGACTAACATGATCCCGTTCACGATTACCCCCAACCTCAGACCCACAGACGCGGCCGTTCGAACCGCGAAGCTCGCCGACCCCGGGTTCGGCAAGGTGTTCACCGATCATATGGTCATGATCCGCTACGTCGAGGGAGAAGGCTGGCAGCACGCCGAGGTAAAGGCCCGCGCGCCGCTCAATCTCGATCCGGCGGCGGCGGTGCTACATTATGCGCAAGAGATATTCGAGGGCATGAAAGCCTATAAATTGGCCGATGGCAGCGCTGCGCTCTTCCGCCCCGATGCTAACGCGCGCCGGTTTAACGAAAGCGCTGGTCGCATGGCGATGCCTGCGTTGCCCGAGGACGTTTTCATCAAATCGGTGGAAGAGCTGGTAAAAATCGACAGCGACTGGTTCCCAGCAGTGGAAGGCGGGACGCTGTATCTGCGACCATTTATGATCGCGAGCGAAGCCTTCCTTGGCGTGCGGCCAGCACGCGAATTTCTCTTCATGGTGATTGCCTCAGCGGCTGGCCCTTATTTCAAGGGAGACGCAGGCGCAATATCGATCTGGATTTCGGAGCATTACACCCGCGCAGCACGTGGCGGAACGGGGGCCGCGAAATGCGGTGGCAATTATGCCGCAAGCCTGATTGCGCAGGCGGAGGCAATCAGCAAAGGGCATGACCAGGTCGTTTTTCTGGATGCTGTTGAGAATCGCTGGGTTGAAGAATTGGGCGGGATGAACGTGTTCTTCGTGTTCGACGATGGTTCGCTGCGGACACCTCCGCTCGGCGGTACCATTCTGCCCGGCATCACGCGCGACAGCTTGCTGACGTTGGCCCATGACTCAGGCCTGAGTGTTTACGAGGAGCGATACGGTATTGATCAGTGGCAGGAAGATGCATGCTCAGGAAGGCTTGTCGAGGCCTTTGCGTGCGGCACGGCGGCGGTTGTAACGCCAATTGGGAAAGTGGCCGGAGCAAACGGGAGCTTTAACGTTGGCGCCGGCGGCCCAGGTCAACTCACCGGAAAGCTGCGCCAGCAACTCGTGGATATCCAACGCGGTAGTGCGCCAGATCCGCATAATTGGGTGCGGCGGCTCAGTTAGGTCTAAAGACCCGTTGCCACCGCGCTAAGCCCTCGCTATGAGGCCCACTCGCGGTTCAACCGCGTTCCTGCTGGGGCGTCGCCAAGTGGTAAGGCAGCGGCTTTTGATGCCGCCATTCGTAGGTTCGAATCCTGCCGCCCCAGCCAAGCCCCGGTTTCCTGCGGGTTACCGAGGAAATGGCTGAAATCTGGTCAAGTGAGACACATGAGTGATGCACACCCACTGGGAATCTCAGTCGGGGTAAGACCAAAATGGCCATTGCAACACATGTCTTTCGGAGAGGGGCAATTTATTACTGGCGTCGGAGGATTCCGACGGCACGCATGAAGCCTTTACAGGAAATTAAGGTTTCTCGTTTATACTCTATATCGCTTCGAACGCGTTGTCCAAAGACGGCAAGATTTATCTCCGCCGAGCTCACCGTGCTGAGCGAGCGGCTGTTTATGGAGTTTGAGTTAGTGGATTGGGGAAGTGCGGAGCAAAATGCCGTTTTTAATTGTGTTGTGGCGAAGCTCAAGGCCAAGCTCTCACAAACGCGATGCTATCTGTCAGAGCATGAATCTGAGGACGAATTTCGACGGAACGAGGTTCTGGCCGCGAAAGCATGCGGCATTGCGGCGGATTTTGCCGCCAAGAAGCTAGAGAAGGGTGATGCGGAGCAGCAAATTAGAAGTTTGACCGAACGTGAAGAAAAGCATGGCGGATTGCTGAGAGAGCTTGAAAAAGTTGACTCGGAGTGGTTTGACGTCGAACAATCAGTGCGGCAAGCATGCCTCGACACTGGTGTTGAGTTCCGTCAGGTTATATCCGTAGACGGCCAGATGCACATGCTCGCGAAGCGCCAAGTCCACCTCGAGACAGCCCGACATGGACGATATGGTTCGCCCGGCGTTCGCGCGTCACAGGACGTTGAATTTGCCGATCTACTGTTCGAGAACCAAGAGCGAATTGATTGTGCTGGCAAGAATCCAATGGAACGTCCTCAAAAATGCGAGCCTGTAGCGCCACTTGCCGGTGCCATCGCTGAAAACGAGACGCCAAGCCCGTCGAGTCTTTTATTTTCAGAAGTAGCTGTCGCTGTTGTCGACGATCTCCAAATCGATGGAACACACAATTTGGAAACATGTGATCAAATCAAGGCCACTGCGAAGCTGCTTGACCTGTTATTACCGGACACGGATGCCTCTCGCTTCACGCAGGCGGATTGCGCTAAGTTCAAGTCGCTCTTGCGAGCGATGCCAAAAATTTACGGGCGAACTGGCCTCGCTGATGACTGGCAAAAGGCCGCAGATATAGCACATGCGGGAACCGGCGAGG
>JAYVZY010000110.1:0-3068 GCA_043782885.1 Sphingomonadales bacterium
CCGGCATAGCCGATCCGGGTGGTGGTGCCATCGGGGAAGCGAAGGATGCCAGAGCCCTGCACTTGCAGGAAGAAGAACGCGACGGGGTCTTGGGCATAGGCCAGCACTTGCGTCGGGTCAGTTAGCGCGCCGCTCACGATTTGCGCACGCTCGGGATACGGCAGAAAGCGCGCTTGGGTGCCCGTGGCAATCGGCACTTGCACGACATGGCCGTGAATGGTTTTGCCTTTGAGGCTATCAGAGAATTGGCCGAGATCAACGTCCATCTCATCGACGGGGCGCCTGTAAATCGGTGTGGCGTAATCGGCAGAGGGCGTCCGCGCGGCGGCGATTTCGGGGATGAAATAGCCGGTCGCAAAAGCCTGACCGTTGCCGACCTGCACCAGCTCAAAATAGGTTTTGAAGAAATCGACCGGGCTTTGATCCGCAACGCTGGTGGCAGATTGGCACGCGGTCTGCCAATCGACGGTTTGCGTGAGGCCCGATCCGTCGGCGCGCTTCAGCAGCACGGGGCATGAGGAGCGGAACGCGGCGAACGCGCGGGCGGCGCTCTGCGGCGTGAGCGGAAGGGTTGCGAGGTCAGGTCCTGCAATCACCCCCGCCGAGCGCGCATTCGGGCCTTTTGGCGTAACCGCGACAGCCTTTGGTGGCAGTGGGGTGGTGAGCACAGGCCGGGTTGCGGGCGGCTCGATCACGACGCGGCGGGGAGGAGGCGACGTGGTGTCAGGCGCTTGCGGGATGGCGCCAGCACAGGCGCATAACATCAGGGCGAGTGCCAGACCGCCGATGACACGCATTAGGCCGACTCGTCGGTGTCGGTCAAAGTCCATTCGCTGGTGCCGGAGCGCACAGCCTTGGAGAACGTCCACACATCTGTCGTTGGCACCGCATCGGTGAGCGATCCCGCCACAACCTTACCATCCTTATCGCGCGTGACTGCCGCGATGTCCGCCACAAATTGCACCGTGATGTGCGCAACCTTATTTTCGACCCACGCTTTGGTGATGATCGATTTTTCGATATGGACCAACCTGTTGTCGAGCACATGACCGGCCTCTGTGCGGGCGGCAACGGCTTCGCTAAACGTGGTGCGCACTTCTTCACTCGCAAGCGTCGCCAATTCGGTTTCATCGGCGCGCCAAAAGGCTTCCAAAACCATTTTATAGGCAGAGCGCGCACCGTCGATAAAGCGCACGGGATCGAAGCCGCTCTCGGCGGAACTTACTGCTTTCAGGCCAGATGCAACCTCTGAATCGAATACCAAATCCGTTTTCGAGGGGCTGTTTGATGCCGTGTTGACAATCAATGGCGCTTTCACCGGCTTAATTTCTTCCGCTACAGGCACGCTGGATTGCTCGTGCCCCGTGCGCCGCCCAAGCACAGCATAGAGCCGCAACCCGAGAAACACCGCGATCATTGCGAAAATAATAATTCCTGGCACAAGACCTCCATAGGTTTGGACACCTACATAAGCACTGCGGGGCAAGGATTCAAATAGGATTATTCGTAGGTTGCAATCCTTGCCCTATGCCTGCGCCCCTGCTAGGCGCGGCGCAAATCTTTTGTAAGGACGAAACATGGCTGACGATCACATCACAACGCCGCTGCCAAACGGTGCGGACACTGCTCCGCAGGTGGCGCTCATCTCGCAATATATCAAGGATATGTCATTCGAGAACCCCAACGCGCCTGCCGTTTATTCGTGGCAGGATCAGCCGAATATCGACGTGCAATTCGGCATTAGTGCCTCTGCGGTGGCCGATGATGTGCATGAGGTTGTGCTGAAAATAGAGGTGAAAGCGACCGCTGCTGAGAAGACAGCGTTTCTCGTGGAGCTCTCCTATGCCGGACTGTTTGGCATTCGCAATGTACCGGAAGAGCAGATTCAGCCCTTCCTGCTCGGCGAAGGCCCTCGCCTGATTTTCCCCTTCGCCCGCCGTGTTCTGGCCGATGCGGTGCGCGATGGCGGCTTCGCGCCCTTGCTGCTTGAGCCCATCGATTTCGGTAGTCTGTATATGCAACAGGCGGAAGCAGCGGCGAACATGGCCGAAGCGCCCGTCGAGGGACATGCCTGATTAGGGGCTTTGCTGTAACGGGGATTGAGGCATGAGCCTGATCCGCAACTCTGCCACCATCGGCGGGCTGACACTGGTGAGCCGCATCTTGGGGCTGGTACGGGATACGCTGAGCGCGCGCTACCTGGGGGCGGGCTTGGCGAATGATGCGTTTCAGGTCGCATGGCGGCTGCCCAATTTGTTCCGCGCGCTGTTTGCGGAAGGCGCATTCGCGAGCGCCTTCGTGCCCATGTTCAACCGCACGATGACGGAGGCAGAGGCGGAGGGGCAAGATGGCCTGCGCGCTGCCGTGGTGTTTGCGGGGCAAGTGCTTTCGGTGCTCTTCCCGTTTCTGTTCGGGTTCACGGTGCTGATGATGATTTTTGCGGCGCCGATTGTGTGGGGCATGACTGGCGGCTTCCCCGATGGCGGGCTGGTGAAGGTCAACCTATCGATTGTGCTCACGCGGATCACCTTCCCGTATTTGGGGCTTATTTCGCTGGTGTCGCTGCTCGGCGGCATCCTCAATTCGGTCAACCGCTTTTGGGTGAACGCGGCCGCGCCTGTGCTGCTCAACATTTGTATGATTATCGCGCTGCTGTTCTTTCGCGGAACCACGCAGCTTGAAACCGCGCAGACGCAGGCGATTGCCGTCACCCTATCGGGCCTCGCGCAACTCGCGTGGCTGATGTGGTCGTGCAAGCGTGCGGGCGTCTCACTCAAGCTGGGATGGCCGCGCCTGACGCCGCAGGTGAAGGCGATGCTGATTGTGATCTGGCCTGCCGCGATTGGCGCGGGGGCGGTGCAGTTTAACCAAGTCGTCTCAACGATGCTCGCCTCGCGCTATCTGCCGCAGGGGTCGATCTCCTACCTGTATTTCGCCGATCGGCTGAACCAGCTTCCGCTTGGACTGATCGGCATTGGTGTCGGCACCGCGATCCTTCCCAGCCTCTCGCGGCAAATTCGTGGCGGTAGTCCCGAAGTCGCGCAGCATACGCAAAATCGTGCGATTGA
>JAYVZY010000111.1:0-4918 GCA_043782885.1 Sphingomonadales bacterium
TGATCACCAACGCGCGAAGGCGCATAGACGAGATCGGCGGTGACTGTCTCGCGGCGCTCAGCCTGTCGCTTCGCGAGGAAGGCGGGGTTGCCCTTGCCACTCAAGCTCTCAGTGCGGGCGTCTAGCACCAGACTATCGGCGACGGTCACGTGATACCAGCGTGCGTTGGGCGTGCGGAGCATCAGCCAATCAGGGGATAGTGCACCCAATTTGGCTGGCGCGAGCTTCGCAGATACGGGCGCAAGGCGCGGCGCGATCTCTGCCTGTGGCACCACCGTTTTTGCGGGCAAGATCAGCGGCCAGCCATCGTGCCATGTCACGGGCAGCATGAACGTTTCGCGCCCCATGCTCGACAGATTGGCACGATAGGGTCGCGTGCCGAGGAAGACCGCCCACCAATCGCCCTTCGGCGTCTGGACGAAATCTGCATGGCCAGTGGCATAAACCGGGTAGGGGCGCGCGGGGTCAAGATCGCGTTGCGTCAGGATTGGGTTGATCGGCCCGGGAGTGTAGGGGCCGGTGACGACACGCGCGCGGTAGACGGTTTCGGAATGCTCGCCCGCCGTGCCGCCTTCTGCAGCGATCAGATAATACCAGCCATCCTTCTTAAAAATATGCGGCCCCTCGGTCCAAATTGGCTTATCCGCTGGGTGCACACCGCCATCGACGATCACACTGCGCGGGCCGATCATCCGCATCGTGGCGAGATCAAGCTCCTGAAGCCAGAGTGCACGGTGGCCATCATAGCGCGGGGTGCCAACGGGTGGGCCATTGTTCGCAACCCACACCCGCCCGTCCTCATCAAAGAACAAATCAGTATCTATCCCGTCAACCTCGTTCAGAAAGACCGGTTTTGACCAAGGCCCGGCGGGGTTCCGGGCGGTGATAATGAAATTACCACCACACTCCTCGCAGGTGTTGATGATGAAAAACACACCGTCATGAAACCGCAACGTCGGCGCAAAGACAGCACGAGCAATACCCAGCCCTTGGAAGTCGAACATGTCAGGCCGATCAATCGCGTTGCCGATCTGCGCCCAATGCACCAGATCACGACTGTGAAAGAGTGGCAAACCGGGGTAATATGCGAAGCTGGAATTGACGAGATAATAGTCATCGCCCACGCGCACGATGCTCGGATCAGGATGAAATCCTGGGATGATCGGGTTGCGGAATTGATTGTGCTTGAGCGGTGCAACATCATCAAACGGATTATGCGCAGTGTAGCTGATCGCGCTAAACGTGGCGGTCGCGCCGCTGTCGGATGCTGCATGTGCCGATACTGCCCCGAGCAGAAATGCACTCAATGCCGAGCTGAAAACTGGGTGGCTCATCGTCTTAGCGCCTGCATTATTATCGCCGCTGTGAACCACTCCCCCGGCTCGATGATCGGTATCGTAGGGACTTTACCGGCAAGATTGAGCGCATTGTTGATGTGCGGCACCGGCTCAAAGCAAAAATTGTCGCCGCCGTTTGGAATATAGATCACCGCTGCGGGCAGGCTCGGCGTTGCGGTGATTTCAAGGGTATAAGCCCGCCTCGCCCAATCGATCCGTGTGGCCCCCGTCCAACCGGCGTAACAGTGATCGACAGCGCGGCCTTCCACCTCCGCGCCTACCCTAAAATCGAAGTCGCCTGCTGGCGCTATTGCCTCAGTCGGCAGCGCATCCGCCCCAGACATCCAAACTCTGGCCGCGTCAAAGTGCAGCCGCGCACCAGCGGCATCGAAATAGGGGTGGTGCCCAAAGGCAAGCGGCACAGGCGTACCATGATCGTTGCGCGCGCGTAGATTAAGGGTAAGCGACGTTCCGGAGAGGGTGATTGTCTGCTCGGCCGTGAATGCCCAAGGCCAGTGCGTGTCGGGCTTATGTTCGTAGCGCAACTGCACCATATCGTCGTGGCTCCTGACGACGCCCCACCGCCGTTTCCACCCCACCCCGTGGATCGCGTGCGGCTCTGGTGGGAAGTTGGGCGCAAGCTGCACCCGATCTCCTGCCCAATCAAAGCGCGCATCGCCGATCCGGTTGGAATAGGGAACGAGCGGAAAGCTGCTCATCCGCAATGGGTCTCGCGATGCAACATCCTCGTCGGAAACTGCGTGGAGCATATCCTGCCCCTCGACCGTCCAGCCGCCAAGACTCCCTCCAATGCCGGGGTAGAGTGTGCATTGCGCCGTGCCGCTGTTGAGTATGAGAGCGTCGTCAGTCATCAGGGATGTGGCGTGTGTATGACATAGGCACGGCCGATTTGCAGCACCTGCTTCGCACCCGCAAGATGCAGGGCAAGCCCCCCATGCCCCATTGCAATATCACGATCCGCCTTCACCATGAAGCGCTTGAGCTGCCATGCCGGGCCAAAGGCAATGGTATGATCACCAAAGCCCGGATACGGTGCCGTATCTTGCTGCACCCGCAAGCCGATGAGCCCCATGCCATCAGGTGTATCGGCCTTAATCGTCCGTGCGACGACACCGATGATGAGGATGTCATCCGTTTTGATTGCCGCATTAAGCGGCAAGGTGGTGACGATGTCATAAGGATTCGCTCCTTTGGCCGCGATCGTGAACTCCAACGCGCTGTCGCCCGGCACGCCGCACGCAGTGATCCGCTTATGGGTTTCGCCCGCCCCAAACACCTCCCAATTCTGTGTATTTATGTTGGTCAGCACGGGGCCTTTGTCCGCGAGGTTGGCCGGCAGCGTGGGTGTGGTGACGTCGCACTTCACAGGCTTGGTCTCGACCTGCTTGAGGATCGACGTTGCCCCCTCCTGCACCACTGTTTGGCCAAGCTCGATCACCTGCTTCGCGCCTGAAAGCTGAAAGCCGATCACCGCTTGGTCTTTTGGCACTGTGATGTTCGCTTGTGCACTGACCTCATAGAGTTGCCAGTCTGACGTGATCGTGCGTGTTGCATCGCCAAAGCCCGGATAAGGCGCAGCATTTTGCTGGAACCGCACACCGATCACACCATTGCTGTCAGTCGTATCGGCTTTGACTGCTCGCGCGTAGAACGAAACCACATAAGTCGCGCCCTTGGTGAACCCGCTCGTGAGTGGCGCGTTGACACCAACCTCATAGGCAGTCGCTCCCTTTTTGGGGATTGTCACCTGAAGTGCCCCACCACCGGGGGCATCGCCGCCCTTGATCGCCTTGCTGGTGGCGCCTGTGCCGGACACGCTCCAATCGAGCCGTGACGGATCGTTGATCAGCTTGCCCGGAAGTTGCGCTTGCAACTTTGCTAATTGGTCGGCCGGTTGTTCGGCTGAAATGGGCTGTGCAATTGCCGCCAATGTCAGCACAGCTGCAATCATAGTAGGTCGAGATAGCATCTTTTCTGCACTCCTCATCTTAATTCCCCATCACACCCATCGCATCGAGCATGCCCGTGATCCAGCTTTTGCTTGGACTGTCATAGAGCGGGAAGGTGTTGGTGTAAGCCCAGGCGCATTGGCCAATGCCGACGGCATCATAGCCGGTGCGCACTGTTTTATAATATAGCACGCGCTGCGGCACTGCTATGGCTTCATTCGCGCCAAACTCGCCCATGAACGGCGTTTTTCCTGTGCGTTTAATGTAATCGCGGATTTTCTGGACATCGGTGGCAAGCGCTGCCTGATCCGCCGTCGAGCCATACACCCGCCCGAGTGGAATTATCGGCGTGATCCAAGTCGCACCTTGGTGGGTGAACTCGAACGGATCATAATAATGAAAGGTCGGCACGACATACGGATCGTTGGGCAGTGTGAGCGTCGTGAGCGAATTGATCCCGCTCCAGCTTTCACCGCCGATCACCACCGGCCGATCTGGGTTGCTCTCACGAATAGCTGCGAGCGCGGGCGAGAGCGTGGCAACGAGGTTGGTATTCGTGATCTGGTCATGCGGTTCATTCTCGATCTCGAACCAGAGATGATCCCGAGGTTGATCAGCGAAGGCGACGGCAATCTGCTTCCAAAGCCCCGCCAGTCGGTCACGGTTGCCGACCGGGTCGCTCATGAGTGCATCGTAATTATGATCGTCGAGAATGACGTTGAGATTGGCGGTGCGCGCGAGGCCGACAACATATTTCACCCGTGCCATGAAGGCGGCATCGATAGTATATGGTGCGGTAGCCCCCGCATGGCCCGACCATTTCACTGGCAGCCGGATGGTGGCGAAGCCGGCTTTGGCGATGATCGTAAAGTCATCATCGGCAATCTTGCGCCCCCAATCGCCTTCATTCGGCGCTTCCAGATGATTGCCCATATTTACACATCGGCCGACGGGGAGGCTGTTGGTGGCAGGCGTGGTTGTCACGGGGGAGGGTGGTGTGACCGGAGTCACGATCCCTGCGGGCGCGACAGGAAGCGGCGCTGAAGCCGCCTCGCCACCACCACATGCGACCAAACTCGCACAGGCCGTCATGCCAAGTATTGCGCGCATCCCGAAGCTCCCTTATCCTTGTTACTTGCGCTGTTTGCATATATGGTAGCGCTATCAAAATAAATTGGGGATTTGGATGCAAAAGTCAAGCGCCGTGAATCGCCCCCACGTTAAAATGGCCTGCATGAGCCAGTCGGGAACACTATGCCCTCGCCAATAACCGAACGCGGCCCCGTTGATCCGGCCACATTTGTGGATGAGATCGCGCACGCCTACCAGCCCATCATTCTGCGTGGGCAGGTTGCTGATTGGCCTGCGGTCGCCGCCGGCAAAGCGGGCGCGGATCAGATCGCGCGCTACATCTCAAGCTTTGATCGCGGCAAACCCGCAGAAGTGATGATTGGCCCCCCCGCCATCAAAGGCCGTTTCTTTTACAGTGAAGACATGCGCGGTTTCAATTTCCAGCGCGAACAGGTGTCGCTCTCGGCCTTGCTGCAAGAGCTGTTGCGGATCGCGGATGATCCTGCACCGTACGCGCTTTATGCAGGCGCTGGCGCCGCC
>JAYVZY010000112.1:0-4828 GCA_043782885.1 Sphingomonadales bacterium
GCGTCACAGAGATTCAACGGTTTCATCACTACCGCCAGTTCGCTGAGCGTCCCCTTTCCCGAGTCGCCGCTCCCAAAGCGCTCAGTGACGAAGCGGCCAACTCCAGTCGTAACGCGACCCCGTTACAGTGCGAGTTTTATGACCGCTTAGCGGGTATGTGCGGTCATAGAAGCACTGACTTCGGTATCTTTTGGGGCATTTCGACTCATGAACCTAGCACCGCGATGGCTGCTTTCCTCAATTGTCGGGATTTACGGTGACGGCGCAGCGCACAGGTGCGTTGCGTCTTGTGACCGCTCGAATGCACTCCGCAATTGCCGCTCGGCTGTTTTTCGTTGCGCGCATGGTGTCGGTGATCTCTTTCCATTCCTGTGGGTTGGCAACTTCCATGAGCCTCGCGCCTGCGCTCGCTTCATCGCGGTAGAGGATGTTCGCGGCCATGCGTTCGGGTACAGCCCAGCTTTCCGGTAGTATATGGGCAATAGCCGTCGGAATGATTGCCCAGAATATGAACCCAATGATCAGGCCCCCCACACCCCAAATGCGTTGTACCTTGATCTGATCCTCAGCGGTATGCGCTGATTTCAGCAGCCCGCCTAATTCCCGCCCCAACGCCACGAACGTTTCGGTCGATTGCGTGAACATGGCGTGTTCGTCCTCGCGGGCTTTTATGCCAGCGGCGCGGATGTTGTGGGCGAGCTTGTCCGGTGTGAGTGCTAACGCTGGTTGTGCGGCCAGGTCTTCGATTTCCTCGGTCAGCGCCGCGATCTCGGCTTTCATCTCGCCGAGTGTGATGCTGTAATTGGGAATCTCGATGTCAGCACTTTCGGTGACAAAATGTTCGACGGCACGGCGCACCATCGCCAGTTCGCGGTGAATGGCTTGGAATGCTTTTTCAGCAGCGCCGCTGTCATCTTCAACTTTTACAATCTCATTCATGGTCGTCTTCCGTTCGCTGTTTTCCGCGCGCTCGTTCAGCCTCATCGTTCCAACCCACGCCCGAGACCACGCCCGATGGAGCGCATCAGCTCGTCGCCCACGCCCCTGCCTTGACTGTAATGGATGCCGAGTTCGTGGACACGGTTGCGCAAAAGTGATTCTAACTGCGGGTCGCGTTCCAGCTTTTTTGCGAAGCCGTGCATCTGGTCGGTGACCTTCTCCCGCGCTTGGTAATTTCCGCTGCGATAGTGCGCGTCGCGCTGCTGACCGAGACGTTGCCAGTTCTCCACGAAGCGGTCGGCGCGCATCTGCGGATTGTTCTGGATTTCGCGCTCAAGCTGCATTGAGCGCAGGGTGGCGGTGCTTTTGCCGATTGCCGCCTGACTGACGAGTTCCGGCTCATTGCGGAACACATGCGCGGCATCGCGCCCTGCGTGGGGTTGCACCGCGTTGAGCGCGTCGCGCGCCTTGTCACGCGCCTGCTCCTGATGCGGAAGGACGGGAAGCCCGCGTTCCTTCATGGCGTTGATGTCACTGAGGGTGCGGGCGTATTTCTCGACCGCGCGTTTGAGTTCGGGCGCGGCGGACGGGCTGCGCAGTTCACGGGCGGCGATGTCGCGTTCCGGTGTCACAACTGGCGGCTTGAACGAGGCGAAGATGCTGCGCGGCTTTACTGGCGCTCTGTGGGACGGCTCAATGAGGGACCGCGCTTGCTCGGGAAGCCGGATGACCTCGGACTTTATCTCCCGGCGCTCTGCGAAGGACTGGGATGGCGCGCGTTCGCTTGCGCGGGCACGGCTTCCATCCCGGTCATGCCCAGCCTCAACCTCAACGCCCCGCCCATAATCGGAGGCCATATCTTTGGCACGCTCGCGCGACATCGTGCGCGCGAGCCGGTCACTATCGGCAAAGTCATCACGGCCATAATGCAGCTCGGTGCCTTTGCGGTGGCGCGACAGCGCGACATAGGTTGAATGCCGATCCATGCCGGGTGTCGCGAGCACATGGCTGCGGTCAACGGCCATGCCTTGGGATTTATGGATTGTGGCGGCATAGCCATGATCGATCTGGTTATAGTCTTTGGTGTCGAATGCGACGCTGCGGCCATCATCGAGCCGAGCGATGATACGCTGGGGATTGATACTTTCGATCTCACCCAGACTGCCGTTCTTGACGCCCATCCCGCGCTCATTCTTGAGGAACATCACCCGGTCGCCAGTCGCGAAGTCGCGTGTGCCACGCTCGGTGGTGATGCTGACGTCGATGCCCAGTTCTCCCGCGTCAGTCAGTTTACAGCGTGCCAAGCCATTGAGCGTGCGGACATCGTCATTGGTGTGGGTGAGGATGACCCGCGAGGCGTCGGGATCGGCAAGCCGCTCGGCATTCCATTTATCAACCAACTCCTCACGCGCCTGCGCGCGAGTTCCTGCCACATGAACATGGCCATGTTCGTCATAGCTGTGCAGCGCATCAGGTGTCCGTTCGGTTGCCAATTGCCGCGTGGCTTGGCGTTGCCAGCCGTCCATCTGTCTTCTGATCTCGGTGATCTCGACGCCGCCATGCTGTTCGTGGATTGCACGGAACGCAGCCCCCGCCTCAATCGCCTGCAGCTGGTCGGGATCACCGACCAGAACCACCTTGGCTCCGGATTCGGCAGCATGGGTGAGCAGGCGTTCCATCTGGCGCGAGCCGACCATCCCGGCCTCATCGACGACGAGGATGTCAGCATGGGTAAGCAGCTCGCGGCCCTGGCCCCATCGATGCTCCATGCTGGCGATGGTGCGCGAACCAATGCCCGAACCGCTTTGAAGATTTTCGGCGGCGATGCCCGAAAGGGCGACGCCGCGGACATTGAACCCAGCCTCCTCCCAACTCTCACGCGCAACACCAAGCATGGCGGACTTACCGGTTCCGGCATAGCCAACAACGACACACAAATCTTTGCCCTGTGTCACATGATCAAATGCATCGCGTTGCTCACCAGACAATGACAGTCCGCGCGCTTCAGCCTCATTCAGCGCGCGTTCGCGCGCCTCGTCTTTGACGCGATGCCGCTCGCGGTCAGCCATGATCTCCGCAGCGTGGAACATCCGCTCCTCGACATTGATCATGTCTTTCGAGGTGAAGCGCTCTTGATCCCTTCCATCCTTGCCCAAAGACACCAGATTTGGCGAACCATGCACGGCACCCATGGCCAAATCGAACTGATCCTTGCCGTCCGAATGCCGATGCACGAACATTGCCAGATCACGTTCGGTAAAGGTCGCTTGCTGCCTTGTGATCGCATTCAACGCCAAATCGGGATCGGCGATAATCCGCTGGCCATTGCGGTGGGCAATATCGAGATGGTCATCGACACGCTCGGATTCCAAGCCCTGTCCCGCCAAGCGCGAGGCAGCGGGGCCGATCTTGCTCTGCGGCTGAAGATCGATCCCCTGATCCGCTAAACTGCGATGGTCGATCCGCGCCTCAATGTCATGCTCCGCCAGTCGCTCATTGACATGTTCGGCCCAGCGCTCGCGCCATGTTTGCAGAAGCTCCGAACTGTTCCACTCCCGTTGCTTGGCGCCAAAGCCATTTTCATCAACACTGCGCATCGTCAGCATGACATGCGCATGCGGTTTGGCGAAGCCATCGGCGCCAATATCCCAATGCACATTGAGATCGGCGATCATGCCGCGCGAGGTAAACTCGGACTTTACAAAGTCGCGCGCCAGCTCAATGCCTTGTTGTTGGTTCAGCTCACGCGGCAAGGCGAACTCAACCTCGCGCGCAAGCTGCGCATCTTTGCGCGCTTCCTTCGCCTCAACCGCATTCCAGAGAATCTGCCGATCAGCAAATTGCTCGGGGCAATTGTCGGGGGTGATCACTTCCGAATGGACGACGCCCGACTTGTTGGTGAAGTCATGATCACGATCCAGCCGATTGTCATGCACGCGTGAGCCGGAACGATAGGCCGCAGCCGCGCACGCGCTCGATCCGTTGGCACGGCCAATGACTTTGGAGGAGAAGTGGTAGATCGCCATGATGGCCATCCAGCTACACCACTCAAGCGACGTCGGCACGACGTATAAGCGCGCCCTCAACAGAATAAATCCTGTGAGGGACTGCAGCGTCCCAAGACGTTCTGGCAGCCCTACAGCAGTGAGACAGAGCTTACAGTAAAAGGGGTGCATCACGCAAGAATGGAGAATTACGATGCGCAAACCCCGCGATTTTGATCAGGAACTCAAAGCGCTCACAGACAGGGCGAGACTGCTCAAGGAACGGAAGATCAGGCAACTCGGCGAGCTAGTGATTGCGACCGGAGCCGATGTGCTTGAGCCGGACACATTGACCGGCGCTCTGTTGGCTATCGTCGAAGTGAAGGACGCGGCCAGAAGGGAGGCGTGGCGTAATCGTGGCGCAGCCTTCTTTCGCGGACGGTCACGCGGTAAGGTTGGAGGCGGGAGCAGCAGGCGAGGTGCAGTGCAGCAGCCGGAAGCGCACCACGCAGAAGCAGGCACACCTGATCGCGGCGCTCAACCAAACGCTGCGGGCCATCCAGAGAACCAAAGCGATGACACACCGCGTTGAGAACAGTCAGCGCCGGACGAACGCGCGCCAACGCTCCACCGAAATGCCCGAATGGATGGTGCAGCGCCGCGAACGCACGCGTCATCTCATCGAACTCGGTGGCCTCGTCCAGAAAGCCGGACTCGTCGAACTCACCGATGATGATCGCGCCGTTCTGTTTGGCGCGTTCCTGGCCGTCGCCGCCAAGCTCGAAGGTGAGAAGCGCATCGAAGCGCTCACCCTCTGGCGGCGAAGTGGCAAGCGGGCGTTTGAGGAGACTGGCCACTCAAATTAACCTACTTGCCAAATAGATGAATTTCAGATAGGAGTTCTG
>JAYVZY010000113.1:0-2587 GCA_043782885.1 Sphingomonadales bacterium
GTGACCGCCATTTTCGGGATTGTCGGTGCGGTGAACATCCCGATCATTCACGGGTCGGTGATCTGGTGGAAATCGCTGCATCAAGCGCCGTCGATCACCCTGAAGGGATCGTCGATTGCGTATGAGATATTGTGGCCCCTGCTGTATACGACTGTGGGTTTCACGCTGCTGTTTGTGGCGATTGTGTTGATGCGGATGCGCACGCTGATTGCGGAGAATAAGCGCGAGGCGCGGTTGCTGCGTATGGCTCGGGATTGAGATGATGAATCATTGGCCGTTTATCATCGCCGCATATGCGCTCACGGGGGTTGCCACCGTGGGGATCGCCTTGTGGAGCCTGATCGCGATGCTGCGCGCCGAGAAAGCGGTTGAGGAAATGAACGAGCGATGAGTGGACGCATGAAGCCGAAGCATCAGCGCCTCACATTGGGCCTGCTCGCGCTGGCGGCAGTGGTCGGCTCCGGCCTGCTGGCGATGTCTGCGTTGAAGGATCAAGCAGCTTATTTTTATGCCCCATCCGATGTCGCGCGGCTCAACGTGCCGATGGGCAAGGCCATTCGGTTGGGCGGCATGGTGGCCGATCATTCGTTTGTTATGGCGGCAGATGGCGTGACGATCCATTTTACCGTGACCGATAACGCGCAAACCGTGGCGGTGACCTATAAAGGCATCACGCCCGATCTGTTCAAAGAGAAGTCTGGCGTGATCGCGGAGGGTAGCTTTATCGCGCCGGGGCAGTTTGTCGCGACCAACATCCTTGCCAAGCATGACGAGAAATATATGCCGCCTGAAATGGCAGGTAAAATGCACAAGACGGGGAAGGTGGAGTGATTCCCGAAGCTGGCCTTGCCGCTTTGTGGCTCGCCGCCGCGCTGGCGGTGCTGCAATTCATGCTGGCCGTCTTCGGGCTGGTGAAGGGCGGAAACGCGACGTTGCTGCAAGGTGTTCGCCCGGTTGCAGTTGTTCAGGCTGTGTTTGTCGCGCTGGCACTGGCGCTGCTGATTTTGTGTTTTCTCAATTCGGATATGTCGGTGAAGCTGGTGGCGACGGACAGCCATTCGGCCAAGCCCTTTATCTATAAATTTGCGGGCACTTGGGGCAATCACGAGGGCTCGATGCTGCTCTGGGTGACTATTCTGGGCGTCGCGGGTGCGGCGGTGGCGCTGCTGGAGCGGTCATTGGATATTCGCACGCACATTGCGACTTTGGCCGCGCAAGCGACGATCAGCTTCGGTTTTTATGCGTTTCTGCTGTTCGCGTCGAACCCCTTTGCGCGGCTCGATCCGGCACCAGCGGATGGCAATGGACTGAACCCGTTGTTGCAAGACCCCGGCCTCGCCTTCCACCCACCCACGCTTTATGTTGGCTATGTCGGCATGTCGGTGGCGTTCTCCTTTGCGTGTGGCGCGCTTGTCACCCGCCGTGTCGATGCGGCGTTTGCGCGCGCGATGCGGCCTTGGGTGCTGGGCGCGTGGATATTCCTGACGCTTGGCATAACGGCGGGCAGCTATTGGGCCTATTATGAGCTGGGCTGGGGTGGCTGGTGGTTCTGGGATCCGGTGGAGAATGCCTCGCTAATGCCCTGGCTGGCGGCGACGGCGTTGCTGCATTCCGTCACTGTGCTCGCGACCCGCGATGGCTTGCGTGCATGGACGGTGATGCTTGCTGTGGTCGCCTTTTCAATGTCAATGGTCGGCACGTTTCTCGTGCGCTCAGGTATTCTCACCAGCGTTCATGCCTTTGCGGTTGATCCCCGGCGTGGTGGGTTCATCCTTATCTTGCTTGCGATCTATATTGGCGGGGCGCTGGCGTTGTTTGCGGCGCGGGTGAGCACGGTGCGTGAAGGCGCGCGCTTTGATGCGGTGAGCCGTGAGGGCGCACTCGTGCTCAACAATCTGCTGCTGACGTCGATCCTCGGCATTGTGCTGATCGGCACGCTCTATCCGCTCATTGCCGAGGCAATGACGGGCGAGAAGCTCTCGGTCGGTGCGCCGTTTTTTAACGCGACGGCAGGGCCGCTGGCGCTCATCCTTGTGGCGATTATGGCGGCGGGGCCCGTGATGCGCTGGCGGCGCGAGGAGGGCAGGGCGGTGCTCCAGCGATTGGCGGTGCCGGTGTTGATTGGGGTGGTGACGCTGCTCGCGGTTTTTGTGCTCGCGCCGCAGACCAACCTCTTGCCCAAGCTCGGCATCGTTGCGGCGTTCGGTGTGGGCGCCGCGAGCCTTGCGCCGCTCTGGAAGCGCAATCTACGCCGCACGCCGCTGTTTACGTATGGGATGGTGTTGGCACATCTCGGTTGCGCGGTGAGCTTGGGTGGCATGGCGGCGGACTCGGCGTTCCTGAAGGAGACGCTGGTCGCGGCCAAGATTGGCGATACCAATCACGTGGGGCCATACGCTGTCACCTTTACTGACCTCGAACCCATTGCCGGGCCAAACTGGACGGCGCTTGAGGCGACGATGTCGGCTGTGCGGGTTGGGTGGTCGGGAGAGCCCATTATCCTCCAACCACAATCCCGTTTTTACCCCACACCCGTCACGGAAACCTCCGAGACCAGTATCAGCACCAGGCTCGACGGTCAGCTCTA
>JAYVZY010000114.1:0-3295 GCA_043782885.1 Sphingomonadales bacterium
GGCGGTCGGCAACCAGGCTGACCTGCTTTTTGGCACGCACGGCCAGATGACGGCGGCGGGTGCGATCCGGTTGGCGAAGCGGCTTGAGCCCTATGATCCGCTCTGGCTCGAAGAACCCGTGCCGCCCGACGCGCCCGATGAAATGGCAAAGGTCGCGCGCGCCACGTCGATCCCCATCGCGACCGGCGAGCGGTTGACAACGAAATACGATTTCGCCCGCTTGCTCAAGGCTGGAGCCGCAGCGATACTGCAGATGAATCTCGGGCGGGTCGGCGGTATCCTTGAGGCGAAGAAGATCGCCGGGATCGCGGAGACCTATCACGCGCAGATCGCGCCCCATCTCTACTGCGGGCCAATTGTGGGCGCGGCCAATATCCAGATCGCCACGTGCTCGCCCAATTTTCTGATCCTTGAAAGCATCGAGACGTGGGGTGGGTTTCACAGCGAAATCCTGCAAACCCCGATCCGCTTTGAAGACGGCCATGTTATCCCGCCGACCGCGCCAGGACTTGGCGTTGAACTCAACGAAGCGGTTGCGCTGGCCAACCCTTATACTGGGACGATGTTACACCTCGAAATGACACAGAACCCGATCACATGAGCGACACATTTGATTATGTGATCATTGGGGCAGGCACCGCCGGGTGCGTGCTTGCCAATCGCCTGTCCGCCGATGGCAAAACGCGAGTGCTGTTGCTTGAGGCCGGTGGATCGGATCGCATCGTCTGGATCCAGGTACCCATTGGCTATGGCCGCACCTTCTTCGATCCCCGGGTCAACTGGATGTACGACACGCAATCCATCCCCAGCCTGAACGGGCGCAGCAGCTATTGGCCGCGCGGCAAGGTGATCGGCGGGTCGGGCTCGATCAACGCAATGGTTCATGTCCGCGGCCAGCCACATGACTTTGACGATTGGGCGGCGGCGGGGAACGCCGGGTGGAGTTGGGATGATGTTCTGCCCTATTTTATCAAGGCTGAAGATCATGATCACGGGGCCAGCGACTGGCACGGTGTTGGTGGACCCCAGCATGTCACGGATATTAGCGGACGTGCGCATCCGCTGTGCCAGACTTTTATTGAAACCGGCAGAGCGCTTGGATTCGCCGCCACGCCGGATTTCAACGGAGCACAGAGCGAAGGCGTTGGCCTCTATCAAATCAACACGCGCAAGGGTCGCCGCGCTTCCACCGCGAACGCATATCTGCGGCCAGCGATCAAGCGGGGCGGCGTTGAGCTGCGCTCTAAGGCACAGGCGACCCGCATCTTGTTCGAGGGCAAGCGCGCAGTCGGCGTTGAATACCGACGCGCCGATCAGATAGAGCGGGTGCATGCAGCCCGCGAGGTAATTCTATGCGGCGGCGCGATCAATTCGCCACAGCTGTTGATGCTGTCAGGCATTGGCGACGCAGCGCTTCTCCAATCTCTGGGCATAGCACCGCTGGTTGACGCCAAGGCCGTCGGGCAAAATCTCCAGGATCACCTTGCAGTCAGCTACTTTTATAAAACATCGGTGCCGACACTCAACGATGCGCTCGGCCCGCTAAGCGGAAAAATCAAAGCTGGACTCCAGTATCTCCTCAATCGTGGCGGCCCCCTCTCGATGAGCGTCAATCAGGGGGGCGGCTTTGTCCGGAGTTCCGCCGAAGCGCCACGTGCCAACCTCCAGCTTTATTTCTGCCCGGTAAGCTATACAAAGACCCCGCTTTCGGAACGCAAACTGCTCAGCCCCGACCCTTTTTCGGCGGTTCTTCTGTCGTTCAACTCTTGTCGCCCAACCAGCCGGGGGCATGTGCAAATCGTATCGCCTGATCCGTTTTGCTATCCAGTGATCCAGCCCAACTATCTCGCGACCGATCATGATATTGAAGAAGCGCGCGTCGGCAACCGTTTGCTCAGGGCGATCGCACAAACGGCACCGCTCGCTGACATCATCACCACAGAATTGTATCCCGGCGCGCATGTCGAGGGCGACGACGCATTGCTTGATGATTTCCGCAAGCGTGCGGACTCAGTTTTTCATCCCAGCTCGACCTGCATTATGGGTCCAGATCCCATGGCGTCGGTTGTTGATGCCCGGCTCCGCGTATACGGCGTCGAGGGACTCCGCGTCGTCGATGCCTCGATCTTCCCCAACATCACGTCGGGTAACATCAACGCACCGACCGTTATGGTTGCAGAAAAAGGTGCGGCGATGATCCTTGAGGATGCAAAGTTATGCATGCCAGGCGCTGTCCAGACAGACTTAAATCCCATTGACTCACGGCAACAACCGGAGACATGAACTTAAATCGCCCGGGTCAAATTTCAGTGAAAATCCCGGATCAAGTCGCAGCGGAACTCAACAGGCGTCCTGCTGATACTGATTTTTGACCGCAGACTCGACACTATGTCGGAGATATAGAGCAACGAAATATGAACGCGGGGCAAACAACAAAATGATTTACGACATTCTCATTGTCGGCGGGGGTATTAACGGCACTGCTATCGCGCGTGATGCTGCGATGAATGGGCTATCGGTGCTTCTGATCGAAAAGGATGATCTGGCGAGCCACACCTCATCTGCCTCAACCAAGTTGATTCATGGCGGTTTGCGCTATCTTGAATATTATGAGTTCAAGCTGGTGCGTGAGGCATTGAAAGAACGGGAGCGGTTGCTGAAAACTGCGCCGCACCTCATTTATCCGATGCTGTTCGTCCTCCCACATCGCAACGCGGTGCGGCCATGGTGGCTCGTGCGGATGGGGTTGTGGCTATACGATCGCATCGGCGGCCACAGCAGTCTGCCAAAATCGCGTGGCCTGAGCAGCGCCGATGTCGACTTTATCGCGCCGCTTAAAGACCGCGTGCGTGGCTTTGTCTATTCCGACGCTTGGGTCGATGACGCAAGGCTCGTCGTACTGAATGCAGTGGACGCGGCGCGCCACGGCGCGAGCATCCGAACGCGGATCGCCGTGGCTTCAGCGGTACGCGAGAACGGAGACTGGGCCGTGACCCTAAGTGACGGCACGACCGTGCGTGCGCGAGCGCTCGTGAATGCAGCCGGCCCCTGGGTTGTCGATATGTTGGCGAAGACCGGAATTCACTCCGAGAGCCGTGTTCGGTTGATCAAGGGCAGCCATATCATCGTTGACGGGCTATTTGCTGGGAACCATGCCTATATGCTTCAGCAGCCGGACAAGAGGATCGTCTTCGCCATCGCGTATGAAGGCGACAAGACACTTATTGGCACCACCGATGAGCCGGTTGATAGTCCCGAAGATGCGAAGATCAGCGGCGCTGAAATAGCCTATCTC
>JAYVZY010000115.1:0-4117 GCA_043782885.1 Sphingomonadales bacterium
AGATTTGCGTGTAGGCGAGCAGATGTGGCTGAAATTTAATGATTTCGAGGCTATGGAGGTTGAGGTCATTCGGCGGGAGGGCTATGACTATGGCTTGTCATTCCTCAGGCCGCTTCATACCGCGATGCTCGATCACATCGTGAGCCGATACGCACACGCGCTGGCGTGACGCCGGCGCACAAATGCCGCTGGCGCGCGCGCGCGCACTTTGGCAAAGGGCAATGATGGCCCTTACAGATACCCAACTTGAGCGCTATGCACGCCACATTGTTTTGAAGGAGATTGGCGGGGCGGGCCAGGTGCGCCTTCTGCACGCCCACGTCGGCGTAATCGGCGCGGGTGGTATTGGTGCCCCAGTCATCCAATATCTCGCAGCAGCCGGCGTTGGCCGGATCAGTGTGTTCGATGATGATGTCGTGAGCCTCTCCAACCTCCAGCGGCAGGTGCTTTATGGCACGACGGATGTCGGCCGGCGCAAGGTCGATGTGGCGCTTGAGGCCGTCGCGCGGCTCAACCCCGATGTCACGCTGGTGGCAGTGGCACAACGGCTCACAGCAGCGAATGCCGCCAACCTGCTCGCGGGCTGCGATGTCGTGATTGACGGCTGCGATAATTTCGCGACTCGCCTCACAGGTGCCGATGCGTGCCACGCGGCGCGCATTCCCCTCGTCTCGGCCGCCGTTGGCGCGTTTGAGGGGCAAATCGCCGTCTATCGCGGCTGGGAAGCGGACAAGCCATGCTACCGCTGCCTCGTTGGCGATGACCCCGACCGGCCCGACATCAACTGCGCTGATCAGGGCGTGATCGGCGCACTTACCGGAATCGTGGGGAGTATGGCCGCGCTGGAAACGATCCGCGCTCTGGTGCCGTTCGGTGATGTTCCGTCAGGAAAACTCATGATCATCGACACGCTCGGTTTCCGTTTCCGGACGCTCAGCGTGCCCAAGGATGGAGGATGCAGATGCAATCACATGTGAAGGGGCTCACACTTATCTGGGAGCAGTTCAATGAACATGTGGCGCCCAATCGGTTGGTGTTTGAGATGGCGCTGGTACAGCTTGCGCTCGGCGGGGTCGTGACGGTATTCGTGACCGGCCACGCCATTGCCCACCTCAAACAGGCGGCAACCAAGCGTGACCAGATCATCCCCAAATTGGTCAAGGTGCCGCAAATCCATAGCCTTATTGATGAGCTGCTGAATGGCGGTGGGCGCATCATCGTCTGCCAAAGCGCGGCGGCAGCACACCGGCTCGCGATGGACACGCTCGACCCACGAATAGAAGCGGGCGGGCTGGTGAGCGTGATGCAAGGTTTGGGCGAAGACCGGCTTGTCGTCATCTGACCACGCATTACCCTTCCAATCTGCACGCAATCGCGTATAGCCTTTCCGCCTTATGGCACGCTCACCGACACGATCTGATAATTGGGGTTTTCCACGCTGGCGCGAGTACGGCACCGGGCATGGTACGGCCACCGTGCGGATGTGCGATCGGCACGGTTGCACTGAAAAGGGCGATTGCCCCGCGCCAAAATCACCCAACAGTCCGGAGCGCTGGTATTTTTGCCAGCAACATGCCGGTGAATATAACCGTGGTTGGGATTATTTTGAGGGGCTCTCCGCCGAAGAAGCCGCTGCGCGCGAAGCTGATGAGCGGCGCGACGCGGGCGGCTATCACCAATCGGCGCATCAGCAATGGGCCGGGCCGGGTGATGGCACGCGCAGCCGCGATGAGATGCGCGCGCTTGATCTGCTCGATGTAGAGGTTGATGCGCCGTTTGAGGACATCAAACTGGCATGGCGGCGGCTCGCTAAGTCCAATCACCCCGATGTGAAGCCTAATGACAAGGATGCGGCGGCGCGCTTTACAGCCATTCAAGCCGCCTATGAGGTGCTGAAAGCGGCGGAGGACCGGCGGATGGGAATTTGGCCGACGATATGAGCGAAACCACGCCCTTGCGCCTCTTTAACAGCCTCACGCGCCAGCTTGAGGACTTCACCCCGCTGCACGGCAACGAAGCCCGCGTGTATACCTGCGGCCCCACGGTGTATAATTACCAACATATTGGTAATATGCGCGCTTATATCTTTGCTGATACGCTGGGGCGAGCGCTGTCGTATAAGGGTTACAAGCTCAAGCACATCGTCAACATCACCGATGTGGGGCACCTGACGTCTGACGCAGATGTTGGTGACGACAAGATGGAGAAGGCTGCGGCCGCGCAAGGCAAATCGGCTTGGGACGTTGCTGCTTTTTATGCCCATGACTTTGAGCGCGACCTCGAGCGTCTTAATGTCCGCAAGCCCACCCACCCCCGCGCGACTGAATATGTGCAACAGATGATCAAATTCGCACAGGGAATTGCCGACAAACATTGCTATGAGCTGGAGAGTGGGTTGTACTTCGATACCTCCACTGTGCCAGATTATGGCCGCCTTGCCCGTGCAGCGACCGACGACGGCCAAAGCCGGATTGATCCCGTTCCCGGCAAACGACAGCCGCAGGATTTCGCGATCTGGCGCAAAACGCCCGTTGGTGAAACGCGGCAGATGGAATGGCCCTCGCCGTGGGGGATGGGCGCGCCGGGTTGGCATCTCGAATGCTCGGTGATGTCAGGTGAATTGCTGGGCTTTCCGTTCGATATACACACCGGCGGGATCGACCATCGCGAAATCCACCACCCGTGCGAGATTGCACAGAATCAAGCGCATTGCGGGGTGGCGGACAGCGGTGCGCGCTTTTGGATGCACAATAATTTCCTGATTGACCGTTCCGGCAAGATGTCAAAATCCTCCGGCGAGTTCCTGCGGCTGCAACTGCTGATCGACAGAGGCTTCCACCCGCTCGCCTACCGCATGATGTGCCTGCAAGCGCATTACCGCAGCGAGCTGGAGTTTAGCTGGGATAATCTGGCGGCGGCTTTTACCCGGTTGAAGCGGTTGGTGATTGCGGTGGAGCGAAAGGAGTTGCTCGGAGGCGAGCAACCCGGAAATGAATTTGCCTCAGAGCCCGAGGCATACGGGCCTCTCGATCAATTTGCGTACACAGTCGGTGACGACTTGAATACACCGCTAGCGCTGACGATGTTGGAAAAGATGTTGTCCGAAACGCTCCCAGCGAGTCTTCGCAGAGACATGGTCAGGAAAATGGACTCCGTCCTCGGTCTCAACCTTCTCACCCTCACCCGCGCTGACCTCCGCAAGCGCCCCAAATCGGCGACCATCACCGAAGAGGAAGTGATAGACCAACTCAAAGCGCGCAAAGCCGCGCGCGCGGCTAAGGACTTCGCCACCTCCGACCGCATCCGCGATCAGCTCATCGCGGCGGGTGTTGAGGTGATGGATGGCGATCCGCTCGGCTGGGACTGGAAGCTGGATATTTGAGGGGGATAAAAATCTCCGTTCGTCCTGAGCTTGTCGAAGGACTGTCCTTTTCTTCTTAATGTCGGTAAAGAAATACAGTCCTTTGACAAGCTCAGGACGAACGGGGTTTGTGGGAGACGGTAGTGCAACAGTGCCAAATCGCCCTCATTGTCGGAACCCGCCCCGAGGCGATCAAGATGGCACCTTTGATGTTGGCGGCGCGCGGCCACTCCGCGCTCACCCTCTCTCTCATCGCCACCGGCCAGCAGGATGCGCTGTTTGATGCCGCGATTGCCGCGTTCGGTATTGCGCCCGACCACCACCTCGGCGCGGCGGCGGGCGCTTCGCTGGATCATCTCCGCGCCGCGCTCTCCGATTGGCTCAGCACCAACCGCCCCAACCTCATCCTCGTGCAAGGCGACACTAACACCGCGCTCGCCGGCGCGCAGGCCGCTGCCGCACTCAACATCCCCATCGGCCATGTTGAGGCGGGCCTGCGTACGCACAACCCCGAGCGCCCCTTCCCGGAAGAGAATAACCGCGTCGCCATTGGGCAACTTGCTACGCTCCACTTCGCGCCAGCCCAGCGTGCGGCGGACAACCTGGTGCGTGAGGGCGTACGCGGCGAGATCCACATCACCGGCAACACCGGTATTGATGCGCTGCTGCATATCGCCGCCGCGCTGCCGAAACCCGCGCCGTCCAAAACCGTCCTCGTTACCTGCCACAGGCGCGAAAATTTCGGCGCGCCGCTGC
>JAYVZY010000116.1:0-3749 GCA_043782885.1 Sphingomonadales bacterium
TGCCAAATCATTCATCGAGGCGGCAGCGCAGGGGTTTGCACTCGACGCCGACTATATCTGCCCCGTGTATGAAGATGCTGTCAGTTGGATTGTCAAAGAGGCGGAATTGCCGGACAATGTGACGCCAGACGATCCGAAAATCGATGATCCAGAAGAGCGCACGCGGATGATGCGCACCTTTGATCGCGGGCTTTCCACGCCCGTGGGTTATGCGCTGCCCATTCAGCGCTGGAACGCCGAAGCTGATGCGCGCCCACGGTGGAAGAGCGAGAAGTGGCGGGTGCGGCGCGGCGCGTTGTTTGCCGTGCCGGGTGATAGTGCCCTGGGTTATCGGCTGCCGTTGGGCACTTTGCCATATGTGCCGCCCGCCGCTTACCCTTACATTCATCCGCAGGATACGGGTGAAGAACGCAGGGACTTGCCAGATTTTCGGACAGAGAGGACCGCGCTTGAGCAGCGCGTTGAGCGCGGGGATGACCGCGAGACACCACATCAGGATCGCATTGAGCAGGAAATCGTCATTGGCGCCGTGCGCACCGCGCTGACGATTGAACCGCGCGGCGATCACCTTTCGGTGTTCATTCCACCGGTTGAAACGCTCGATGACTTTTTGGCACTGGTGGCGGAGATCGAGGCTGTGGCGGAAACGCAGCGCATTCCGGTGCGGATCGAGGGCTATCCCCCGCCCGCTGACCCGCGTTTGCGCGTGCTGAAAGTTACACCAGACCCCGGCGTGATCGAGGTCAATGTTCAGCCCGCGAGCAGTTGGGCGGAGGCGGTTGAGATCACCGAAGTGGTGTATGCCGAGGCGCGCGCGTGTGGGCTGACAGCGGACAAGTTCATGATCGATGGTCGCTCTATCGGCACGGGCGGCGGCAATCATCTCGTACTTGGCGGGCCATCGGTGAATGATTCTCCGTTCATCCGCCGCCCCGATCTGCTGAAAAGTTTCGTGATCTATTGGCAGCGCCACCCTGCTCTGAGTTACCTCTTTTCAGGCCTGTTTATTGGCCCGACCAGCCAAGCACCGCGAATTGATGAAGCGCGGCATGACAGCCTGTATGAGCTGGAGATTGCGCTGGCGCAGGTTCCGGGGCCAGATGCGCCACAGCCCGCGCCGTGGGTCGTTGATCGGTTGTTCCGTAACCTGCTCGTCGATGTGACCGGCAACACCCACCGCACAGAAATATGTATCGACAAGCTGTTCTCGCCCGATGGCCCGACGGGGCGGCTGGGACTCGTCGAGTTCAGAGGTTTTGAAATGCCGCCGGAGCCGCGCATGAGTCTGGCGCAGCAGCTCCTCCTTCGTGCGCTCACCGCGATGTTCTGGCGCACACCGCTTGCGGGCGATTTGGTGCGTTGGGGAAGTAGCCTGCACGACAAATTCCTGCTCCCGCATTTCGTTTGGGCTGATTTCCTTAATGTGCTCGCCGATTTGCGCGCGGGCGGTTGTGATTTCGACCCAAACTGGTTTGAAGCCCAGCGCCAATTCCGCTTTCCCGTGCATGGCGAAATAGACGCGGGCGGGGTCACGCTGGAAATTGCTCACGCGTTGGAGCCGTGGAACGTACTCGGCGAAACCGGCGCGATTGGTGGCACCGTGCGCTATGTCGATAGCTCAACCGAGCGGGTGCAGGTGCGGGCGAACGGGTTGGTGGAAGGACGGCACATCATCGCCTGCAATGGCCGCCGCGTGCCAATGGCGGCGACGGGCACAACGGGCGAAGGCGTCGGCGGCGTGCGCTACAAAGCGTGGGCACCCACCAACTGCCTCCATCCGCGCATGCCTGCACATGCGCCACTCACGTTTGATGTCCTTGATGCGTGGAACGGCCGCTCGCTCGGCGGCTGCATTTATCATGTCGCGCATCCGGGCGGAAGGAGCTATGACGACATCCCTGTGAACAGTTACGAGGCCGAATCACGCCGCAAAGCGCGCTTCCAAAGCCACGGACACACACCGGGGAACGTTGAAATGCCAGTGAAGGAATACGGTGGGGAATTCCCGTTCACGCTTGATTTGCGGCGGCTGGCGGGCGTTTGATGAGCGCTAAGGTTGAACGTAATATAACGGATGATGCTGTGCGAAACCTGACTGAGGGGCCACTCTCTTCCTACGCCTGGCTCCACCCCGAGGGCGATCTCTTTTCCACTGCGCCGGATGACGTCAAAGCCAAATGGCATAAAATGGCGCAAGGTATGGCCGCCTTGTGTCGTGAGGATTATGATGAGCTCCACCAACAGCTCGCGCATAAAGTCCGCGATATGGGCGTCGCGTTCCGGATCAGTGGTGATCAGGATGAGCGGGTCTGGCCACTCAACCCACTGCCGCTGATCATCGGAACCGAGGAGTGGGCGAGGATAGAGCGCGGGCTTGTGCAGCGCGCCGAGCTGCTAGAGCATATCGTCGCCGATATTTACACTGAGCAATCCTTGGTCAAAGGCGGCGATTTACCGGCGCTCGCGGTTTCTGGCAGTCCGCAGTTCATTCGCAAAATGATCGGTACTGCACCGCCGCGTGGCAAATATCTGCATTTTTACGCGGTTGATCTTGCGCGCGGCCCCAGTGGTGAGTGGCGTGTCCTAGATGATCGTGTTCGGCTACCGACCGGCATCGGCTATGCGCTGGAGAATCGGTTGGCGCTCTCGCGCAGCACAGGGCCGTTGCTCACCAGCATCCACACCCGCCGCCTTGCCTCATTCTACACCGGATTGCGGCAGGGCATTGCCCGCGACTGTGATCGGACGGACCCACGCATCGCGTTGCTCACGCCGGGGCGATTTAACCAAAGCTATCCCGAACAGGCGCACCTTGCGCGCTATCTCGGTTTTCCGTTGGTTGAGGGGCGCGACCTGACAGTAAGTGACAATAAGCTTTTCGTGCGCACTATTGAGGGGCTGAAGCGTATCGACGCGATCTGGCGGTGGATCGACACCCAGAACATCGACCCGCTCGCCTTCGATTCGCGCTCGCATATTGGTGTCCCCAACATTTATGAAGCTTGGTCGAATGCCGGACTGGTCGTGGCGAATTGGCCGGGGTCTGGGGTGATTGAATCGCGCGCGTTTTCAGCCTTCTTGCCGCGCCTTGCCAAAAAAATACTCGGCGAGCCACTCTTGCTTCCCAATATGGCAACATGGTGGTGCGGGCAGATTGGCGAATATGCGACCACGGTGGCGCGCATCGATGAACTCGTGATTAGTTCCGCATTTGGCCGTCCGGTGCCCGGCCTGCCCGATGGCCATTCGCGCGCCGGTGCCAGCCTTTCCGAAGTCGAAAAACAGCAGTTGTTTGACGCGATGCTGCTGCGCCCGATGGACTATACCGGACAGGAAATTGTCCGACTCTCAACGACACCCTCACTTGTTCATGCCCATTTTGAGCCGCGCCCGTTTACGCTGCGGGCATTCGTTGCGCGCGACGAAAAAGGCGATTGGATCGTCATGCCGGGCGGATTCGCGCGGCTTTCAACCGACGGCAATTTGCGCACATCGTTGATGGGCGATGGCGATGTTTCAGCCGACGTGTGCATCGTCGATGAAATGCCGATGGCGCAAGAATCGCAACTCGGCAACCTCGCTGCCCCCGCCATTCGCCGCACAAGCGGCATCCTCCCGAGCCAGGCGGCCGACAACTTGTATTGGTTCAGCCGCTATTGCGAGCGCGTTGAAATGACCGTGCGGATCATCGATACGTTGTTGGGCAGCTCGCTCGATGTTGATGGCGGCGGCGCGCAAACGTCGGGCAC
>JAYVZY010000117.1:0-4344 GCA_043782885.1 Sphingomonadales bacterium
GGCAACCCGAAATTTATTGTCAGTGCGCAGCGCGATGAGGGGTATCTGGCCGCGCTCACGGCGGCGGGTATTGCAGTCGCACCGGAGTTGATGCAGCCGGGCGATTTCAGCTTCGCGTCTGGCGGGTGCGGGACTGATGCGCTGCTCGATTTGCCTCACCCTCCGACGGCAATCATTGCGAGCAACGACGAAATGGCGTTAGCGGCGCTGAAGACAGCGGAGCGCCGTGGGCTGACGGTGCCCGATGATCTGTCAATTATCAGCTTTGATGATGGGGCTGGGGTCAAATTCAGCTCGCCGCCGCTTACCGCCATCCGGCAGCCCACCGCTGAAATCGCGATGAAGGCTGTCGAGCTCCTCGTCGCCGCCGTTGAAAACGAGGCGTCCGAAGTGCTCGATTATGTCGTCCCCCACCACCTCATCATTCGCGAGTCGTGCGCGCCGCCACGCCTTTCGCGCAGAGTGACAGCGGCTTAGTGCTTGGGCCAGTTGGTCAAGCGTTGCCCAGCAAGGGGCAGCTCGGTTGATTGCACGACCCGATCTGCCGATTCAGCTAACTCAATCCGATAATTACCGCGTTTGATGACCCAACCCGCCTCATAATCAGCCAGCATCCTCGGTTCGATTTGAACGGCAATATGTGTGGATTGCCCCGGAGCCAGCGCGATTTTACGCCAACCGATCAGGCGCTTTGAAGCTTCCCAACCGCCACCTACCGGCCCGCCATAAAGCTGTGGCACCGCCATTCCGGCACGTGTTCCCGTGTTCTTGAGATTAAATTCGACCGTTAATCGGCCATGTATGACATGGCCGGCAAGGCCAGAGCTGGCGAAGGTCGTGTAGCTCAGCCCGTGGCCAAAGGCGAACAGCGGCTTGGTGTGTTGCGTGTCGTGCCACTTATACCCAACGGCAGCGCCTTCCTGATACTCAACCTTGAACGGTGTGGTTTCGTTTGCAGGGTCGCCATTCATCACCGGCCTTGGCAGCTGACTTTCATCGACGGGGAAGCTGATCGGTAGATGCCCTGACGGATTCACTACCCCGGTAAGCACATGCGCTATGGCTGTCGCGCCCTCTGTTCCGGGATACCACGCCGCCACCACTGCGGGCACCCTTGAGAGCCACGGCATGGCCACTGCGCCGCCCGTTTCGAGGATAACAATCGTTTTGGTGTTTTTAGCGGCAACGGCAGTGATCAGGTCATCTTGCTGGTTAGGAAGATGAAAGGGTGCATCAACCGATTCTGCAGCCCATTGGTGCGCGAACACCAGCACGACATCGCTTTGGGCCGCCAATTGTTGCGCCTCCGCAACATTCTCACCCGAAACATAGCGGATGTCGGCATGGGGCAACGCGGTTTGCAGTTCCTTCAACGGCGATGATGGATAATAGACCATCGGGCCAGGAAAATTCTTCGGCCCCAGCCCCGGTATTGCCGCGCCGCCCACAGGATAGACTTGTGATGATCCGCCACCCGAGAGCACACCCACATCAGCATGCGATCCGATAATCGCGATGCGCTGTGTGCGCGGGTTCAGTGGCAAAATGTGATTATCATTTTTCAACAGAACCAAGGCCTGCTCCGCATCGGCGAGCGTGACCTTGCGCCCCGCCGCCAAATCGACGTGGGATGGCGCAACCGGATGATCAAGCAGGCCGTTGTCAACCATCGAGGTAAGGATGCGCCGCGCCATATCATCTAACCGTGCTTGCGGCAGAGTGCCGTTTTGCAGCGCTGCTTTCAGCGGCGCACCAAAATAGAGTTCCTTATCAAAAGATTGGCCTGCCGATTCCTGATCAAGCCCGGCCTTTGCGGCGGCAACCGTTGAGTGAACGGCACCCCAATCCGACATTACATAGCCGCGATAGCCCCACTCGCCCTTCAGAACATCGGTTAGCAGCCACTCATTCTCGCACGCATAAACCGTGTTGATGCGGTTATAGGCGCACATCACAGCACCGGGGTGACCGTAGTTGATCGCCAATTCAAAGGCGAGCAGGTCCGAAAGGTGCGCTGCCTTATGATCAATCTGGCTACTCAAAACGTTACGGCCATATTCCTGATCGTTGATCGCATAGTGCTTGATCGTTGCAATGATATGGTTCGATTGAATGCCTTTGATCTGTGCGCCGACCATCGTTCCAGCGAGCAGCGGGTCTTCACCGCCATATTCAAAATTCCGGCCATTGCGCGGGTCGCGTGCAAGGTTCACGCCGCCAGCGAGCATCACGTTGAACCCACTCGCGCGCGCCTCTCCTCCGATCATCTGACCGCCACGAAACGCCAACTCAGGGTTCCATGTCGCTGCCGTCGCCAGCCCCGAGGGAAGCGCTGTGTGCCCGGGAAAAACAGTCGCATCATGCTGGGTGGCGACACCGACGCCCGCATCGGTCTCCCATTGTGGTGGAATGCCGAGGCGGGGCACGCCCGCCACATAACCGGCAGAACCAGGACGCGCCTCAGCGGGAGGCTGATAGCTGGCTGTCGCGCCTGATCCGAAATAGCCAAAAACGAGTCGTAGCTTCTCATCTTGCGTCATCTGCGAGAGGAGGCGGGCGACGCGGTCGTGCTCAGAGTTGACGGGTGCGTGCTGCTTCGTGACTGCGGAGAGTGCCTTATCATGCGCCCACAGCGACGTTATTGTGGCCAAATTTAGCGTCGATACCAACAACCCAACTTGGCAAAACAATCGTGGCGATTTCCTCATCAGCTTCTCATCCTTCTCAGTTCATCGTCCGACAGAGCATTGGCCACTCTAGGATCGCGACATCACCCGTAAACCACTCTTGACAGCCCTGTCAATTTTTGCAAATACAGTGTATCGATAGCAGCTCAAGCTGCTCAGACGCCAAAATGGCGGTGAATAAAGTGTCTGAGCTCTCAATCAAGGGAGTCAATATGTGGAGGAAATGAAATGGCAAATAAGCAGAAATTTCTCGTCAGCGTGTCGCTGCTGATTTTGGCAACAACGCCCACCTTGATCCACGCGCAGTCGGCCCCATCAAACGGGGCCGCACCCAAAGCAGCGGCGCAGCCACCGAAGGATGATGGCGAAATTATCGTGACCGCCGAACGCAAGGTCCAGAATTTGCAGAAATATGCCGGTACAGCAGCGGTGATCAGCGGAAAAGCACTCAAGGAGGTGGGCGCCCAAAATATCACCGATCTTGAAGGCCGTATCCCCGGCCTGCAAATTGTTGCCAACAACAACAACATTGAGGTGTATATTCGCGGTGTTGGCTCTAGCAACAACACCGAGCTGGGCGATCCAGCGGCTGGGTTGCACTGGGATGGCATCTACATCCCGCGCCCTGCTGGCATTGGTTCCAATTTCTACGATCTTGACCGCGTAGAGGTGAACATCGGGCCGCAGGGCACATTGCGCGGCCGCAACGCGACAGCGGGAACGGTCAATTTCATCCCGTGGCACCCAGGATTGGGCGTTTATGATGCCTATGTTGAGGTCGGCGCGGGCAGCTATGGCCAGAAATCAATCGAAGCGATGCTCAACCTCCCCGTTACTGACAATATCGCTATCCGGGTCTCGGGGACTCACAACGAGCACAACACCTACACCCACAATCTGGGGCCAGTTACGGGTTTGCGCGGGCCGGAGTGGGAGAATAACTTCTCGGGCCGCGCGCAATTGCTTTATAAGCCGAGCGAGCAGTTCGACATGGTCTTGTCCTTTGATAATACCAAGGAGATTGGCGGCGGCACCATCGGCACCAATTTGGCAGGCGCAGAGGGCGCTGGCGTGGACGTCACGAGCGTTTCCAACCCACGCGACGTGTATCTCTACCCCACCGACCCGCACCAATCTACGCTCCACAATGGCGAGCGTGGCGAGTTTAATTATCACGCCAAGGCGTTTAACATCCAGTTCACGGCAAGCCACCGCCATCTGCTTTCCGATTGGCTCGGGGCGCCTCCGGGCCTGCTTGCCTATTCTGGTGGTCTGGCCGATGCCAATGCGCACGACTCAACCGGAGCCATCGCGACCGACTACAGCCATTATGAAACCCAGACGCTGTCAAATTCCGACACCCAAGAGTTGCGCTTCACCGCACTCAAGGGAGCGCGCTTCGAATGGACGCTGGGTGGCTTCCACTTTGTCGAGCATCAGGCTTCATTTCTCGGCAGCGTTGCAGATCAGAACGCCTATTTTCAAGGTATTGAATTCAACACACGCACCAACAGCGAGTCATGGGCGGGCTACACCGACAGCACCTTCCACGTGAATGACAAGATTCGACTGACGGGAGGCATCCGCTATACCGAAGACAGTAAAGATCGCACTGGTGTTGCCGGGCGTTACTTGCTTGCCTTGGGAGCCGCTGACT
>JAYVZY010000118.1:0-13849 GCA_043782885.1 Sphingomonadales bacterium
GATTCCGTGCCTGAACCCAAAATTCAAATCTTGGACATTTCTGATAACGCCAGTGCCTTGTCGGTTTCCACACTGGGTATTGCACAATACGGATTCTAACGAACGCGCGCACTTATTCTAACGAAGGTGCGCGCCATAAAATTAGAATGCTGCGCGCGATGACGTTAGAATCCGCATGCACAATACTCTCCAGCTGGAGTTGGCTGCATTCCGTTGATGATGAACCGCCATTTCCACCAGTCGCGCGTCGTAATGACGGCGGTACTTTCAAAAAGTGTCAGGCCTGACCCACGCTGGTTTGGCTTGATGGCCGACTGAAACTGCGCACGATATTGCGTTGAGTGCGCCGCTCGAATGCTCGCGCAATCAAGACAATAAAGTCATGAGATTTCCCCGGATGTTGTTTCGGTCTTAACACTTTCGAAACGCGGTCCAGGGTAGCTTCCTCAGAAGAGAGACAGCCCAGATACTAATTAAATTGATATCTGGGCTGTCTCTCTTCTGAGGAAAAGGGAATAGCTATGGGCATCCAGCCGCATTTTGATGACGCCGTTAAGTATGATCCCGCGATGCCCGGCATGTCGCTTGCCGCCATGGATGCACAACGGGCCATGCTCATTCTGGTCGCGTCGTCCTGCACCCGAGAAGGTCCAAAAGGACGGACGATCTCGGCAACATTGGGCTCACTCACCAAATCCGAAACGAAGACGCCACGCGGCACGGTGCCAGATTATATCCAGCGGCAGGGGAAATGGTTGGCGAAGGATGACCTCGAATCTGCGACCGCAACACGCGATCCAGATACGGGACGTCCACTCACACCGGAGCGCATGAGCGAACTGCTCACTCTGGTTGCTAACAACACTGAGCGCAAAAATGGTGGCGTGGCCAGAACCCTGATGAGCGAGCTGCCCGCCATTCTCGATGCCGAAGGTCGCCGACAGATAATGCTCGATACGGTCGATTGGTTTGAAAAGACCGGACGCCCAACGCTTGCTGCCGTTCACGTTCATGGTGACCCCGAACGGTCAAAGTTGCAGCCGCACCTCCATCTGATCTGCACCTTTCGTCCCGTGGACCTTGTCACCAACACCGTCGTTCCGGAAGGCCGCCCCCATGCCCCCGACCGCACGCGAATCATCATCGGCCCCGACGAGGTGAAGAAATGGCGCAAGGAGGTTTTGGCACCCATCATCAATCGCGCATTGGAGAAGTCGGGCCATCACGGCAATTGGCACGGCGGTGACTTCGCCGATGTTGGCATCGACCGCCCGGCACAGATTCGTATCCCGCTGAACGCATGGCTCGCTGGCGATCACGAGCCGCGCTACCGTACGAAAGATATGGATATGGCAAAGCACCAAGCGTGGGTGGCTGAAACCGAGGCCAAACGGAAGGCCCGCCGCTCGAAACTGGCGGCCCAAGCCGAACGCCGCCGCCAACGGCTCGAACGAATCAAAGGGCCGTTGGTGACCCAAGTGGACGACCTCAAGACCGAAAAGACCTCCCTCAACAAAATGCTGGACGTGACCCAAAACCAGCGCAACTCTGAAAGACTCATACTGAACGCAGTTCAGGACCTGCGCGCAGCGGAGACCCGGCTTGATCGCACCATAATCGATAAGCTCAACCGCGGCCTGCGCGAGGCCACCAAAACCCAGCGGACACTCTTGGCTACCATATTTGAGGAACGCGGCTATGACGCTCAACCAATCGAGCGAGGCGCAATCGCGCTCACAGAGGATAGATTTGTAGAAATCTATAAAAATAGAAAGCTGCTGGATCAGTTTGCTCGCGAACTCGTCCTGTCCAGATCGACGGAATATCATGCCAAAGCACGCGCGGACAGTGCCGCGAAGGATGCCGTTGCCCGCCTTCGAGAACAGGCGATGCGGCTGCTCACCGATATGGGAAAACTCGAACGCGCAGATGATGTGAAAAAGGGGGGCATCATCGACATCGATGAAATCGTCAATGCGTGCGTTGCCGTGGACAGGGAAAGGGTTAGAAAATCTGCGCCGCCTCCTGCCGCCCAGTCCGCGTCATCGGCTCCGTCAATGCAGGGAGGCGCGACCGTGATCGCCGGTACCCGTGATGTTCCGCGTGAAATAACAGGCCACCCCATCATAGGACCACAATCAACTCAAACTAACACGCCACCAACACGCCCACTATCGCAAGTACACCGCCCAGCAGCCCCTATGGAGCCCGTGCATAGTCAGAACCCCGTAACCCCTTCGCCACGGCCCCAGACCGCGCCCAAACCGCTAACCGTCATTGACCCCTGGCTGCCGCTCACCTGCGAACCCGGCGACGAAACCCGCGTGACTGATCTACTCCGGAAGCTGAGCAAGGAAGAGTTGAGTGATGTCAAAGCGCGAACGGCAGATATAGCTGGTCGTGCGGGTCAGGTAGACGCAGAGAGATTTGCGCGTGCGTTGACATGTATATCGGCGGCTCAGCGGGACGTTGGCATGCCCGAGAGGAAGCGCCGACGGGTGACCAGAGTACGCGGGAGCCGATCGCTTTAGTAGAAGCAAGGTTCAGGTTAAGATCGGCGAAGCGCGCTCACTTTGTGCGCTTCGCCAGAGAGAAATCGAGCGACTTCGGATGTGACCTTGAGGCCCCAAATCGAAAAAATGTAAGTGCGCCTAGTATCGCCAATAGGTGAGTCACGTATTCTTCCCAAGATATTGACTGGGCGTTGTTTTTTGAATTTAGTTGCGCGAGCATGGCGGAAGCATAAACGGGGTTTGTCCTGAAAACACGACGCAAATGTCGAATTCTGGAGTCAACCATTGTTTCAAGTGCTGCTGCGAATTGATCCTTTACCTGAGATTTATTGAAATCAAGCAGCATAAATTCCGAGACTGGAATCGATCGTACTAAGTCTTCAATTAGTATATTTCCATTTTTTAAACGGCTGAATGCTTCAGGGTCATTAGAATAAGGTGGATTTCCGATTATTACGCTAACTTCATGTGACTGGGTACCAGTCTCCACCAATGACATCACGTATTTATCTATAACATTTAAATCAATATCTAGGCCATAAGCATCTACCAAGTTTTTCAATGCAAATTTAATCAATCCTGACATGCGAACGCTACTAAATGGGACGCCGTATTTTAAAAAAATTGCTGGCAAAGACAAACTTATTTTTAGGACATTGTCGATCAACCGCTCATCAGGTTCAGACAAACCATCTCGCGCGATACCTCGCAGCATCCAAATAGGGTCTACACCAAATTTTTCGTAGAGCGCATTCAGGATAGAGGCGGGAACTTCACGCTCGCCTTTGACATAAAGTTGGCAGGCTCGCCGACTAATCCCCAAAACCTCGGAATAAGCATTTTGAGTGAGGCCTTCGCGAAGTCGGATGGAATTAAACCTTTCGCCCATTCCTATCAAAAATTCAATATTTTCGGTCAACCGAATTATCCTCTTGATCTATACGTAAATAGCGCATATATGTGCGCTTAATGTCATAAAGTGCACTAAATCAATTTGCATCATTTTGCAAACCAAAACTGCTTTATGAGCTCAGGGAACAAAGGATTATTGAATATGAAAAAAAAGTATAACATTATAAACGTGGAGAGAGTGTCGATTGCTGACGCTGTCTCTGTTACTGGCATGAAACGGCGCACACTCCAACATCTAGCAGCTGGTGGTCGCATTCCTGGCGCAGCGAAACCGGCTGGACGATGGACATTTGATTTATTGCTACTGCGGAACTGGGCACAGACGAAAAACATGGAGATTCTAAAATGGCAAAAAACATATACTCGCGGAACGGCGTCTACTGGGCGCGCTTTACTGTGTGTGGACAAGCATACCGACGCAGCCTATCGACTCGTTCTAAACAAGAAGCGGAGCGCCGCCTGAGAGCTGTCCGCGCACGAATCGAAGATGAACTGCATTTCGGTAAAAAAGCACCAACGTCCTGGGAGCGGGCAGTAGTGGAATGGCATGCATACGCTTTGAAACACGCATCACACAGAACAACCAATCGTTACATTGTCAGCCTTAACCAAATGGCATCTCACCTTGAGGATAAAATGATTCATCAGATTAATGACGAGGTTTTGCGGGTCATAGTCCGTGCGCGTCGTGCATCGGGAGCAACAACGCGCACCATAAAAAATGACCTAACAGCGCTGTCGAGTGTTCTGGGATATGCGCAAGAGGAGGGCTGGATTGAGATCAATCCAACGTTGAGTTTCCGCACGCGAAGATCGTTGCGCGACAAGTTTGTTCCAATAAAGTTGCCTCAAAAAGCAAGCATAGATATGATGCTCGCGGCATCGCCATCACGGTTCGGCGATGCCCAAGAGTTTGCGAGGGAAACAGGCATGCGCGAGGAGGAGATATTCGGGCTGAAGCATACGTCTATCGATTTAGGGAGAGGTAATGTCACGATATTCGGTAAACGCGACCACGTTAGGGTCATCGTATTGACACAGCGTGCGCGCAGTATTGTGGCGCGCCAGCCACGTAACATTCGTTCTCCCTATGTGTTTTGGCACAGCGACGGCCAACGCTGGGTTTCGCCGGGGTCAAGGTTTGGTGACATAAGACGTAGGGTAGCACAAAAAGCGGCACAGTCGAAAATAGAGTTTGAGCCTTTTTGTTTCCACCATTTGCGACATTTATTCGCAGTTGAATATCTCCTCAACGAGCGCGGATCGGTTTACGCATTGCAGAAAATTTTAGGTCACAATTCGATAAAAACGACCGAGCGCTATCTCGCGCACGTAACGCATGACGTAGATTCGCGGACAAAGCATGGTGTCACATAATAGGCACAGGAGCAACGGTTTAACAATGAAGAAAGGATCAAGAATGGCTAAAATACTGGCGTCCCCGGAGAGACTCGAACTCCCGACCTGCGGTTTAGGAAACCGTTGCTCTGTCCTGCTGAGCTACGGGGACGCACGCGGCAGGCTATAATGCGTTCTCCCGCTTGAGGGAAGTCAGCGTTTACGCGGAAGCTCCCTCATCGCTTAGCGTTTACGCGTAAGTTCGCGCATCGCTTAGCGTTTACGCGTAAGCTCGCGCATCGCGTCGTCGAGCCCCGCGAGCGTGAGGCCATACATTCGGTCATTCACCAACTCCTTGACGATGGTGGTGGACTGCGAATACTTCCAATGCTCCGTTGGCGTTGGATTAATCCAGACTGTGGCGGGATAGGTGTTCGTCATGCGCTGAAGCCATGTCGCGCCAGATTCCTCATTGAAATGCTCCACCGATCCGCCCGGGTGCGTCACCTCATAGGGCGACATTGCGGCATCGCCGACAATCACCAGTTTGTAATCGTGCGGATATTTGTGCAGCACATCCCATGTCGGGGTGCGTTCGGTAAAGCGACGGCGATTGTCCTTCCACACGCCCTCATAAATACAGTTGTGGAAATAGAAGAATTCCAGGTTCTTGAATTCGCTCGTCGCCGCGCTGAACAGTTCCTCACAGAGTTTGATGAACGGATCCATCGAGCCGCCCACATCGAGAAACAGCAGCAGCTTGACCGCATTGCGCCGCTCGGCCCGCATATGGATGTCGAGCCAGCCCTGGCGCGCGGTGCCGCTTATCGTCGCGTCAAGATCGAGTTCATCTTGTGCGCCGTCGCGCGCAAATCGCCGTAGCCGCCGCAGCGCGATCTTGATGTTCCGTGTGCCGAGTTCCTTGGTCGAATCGAGATTGGCGAACTCGCGCTTCTCCCACACCTTCAGCGCTTTGCCGTGTTTCCCGGTGCCGCCAATGCGCACGCCTGCGGGATTATAGCCATTGTTCCCGAACGGCGATGTGCCGCCGGTGCCCACCCATTTATTACCGCCCTCGTGCCGCTTTTGCTGTTCCTCAAGACGCTTCTTGAGCGTCTCCATAATCTCGTCCCAACTCCCGAGCGCCTTGATCTTTTCCATCTCTTCGGGCGTGAGGAACTTCTCAGCCACCGCCTTGAGCCAGTCCTCGGGGATGTCTGCCTGCGCGGTTCCATATTCCGAGAGGATCCCCTTGAACACCTTGGCGAACACCTGATCGAACTTATCGAGCAGGCCCTCATCCTTCACGAAGATGGCGCGCGTGAGGTAGTAAAACTCCTCGGGATCGCGATTGATCACGTCCTTGTCCAGCGCCTCCAGCAGCACCAGATGCTCCTTGAGTGAGGCGGGTATGCCCGCGCTTCGCAGCTCATCGAGGAAGTTGAAGAACATGGGCTAGGCTTTCGGTGGCGGTGCGGGCGGTTGCCGGGGGAAGCGCTCCAGCGCGGGATCGAACACCGCCCACGCGGGGGCATCATCCGTCCAGATGATCATCTGCGGCTTGAGGCCATGTGGTTCATCAATCGCGCCGAGTCGTACCGTTTTCATGTGCAGCCGCGCTGAGGATTGCGCGTAAATCTGGGTGCCGCACGACGGGCAGAAGTAAAACGACAGCGTGTTGCCGCTCGCCGCCGTCCAGTGTGCGGAGGCGAGTGCGCCGGAGATCGCCACATCCTCACCCAAGAAAATGGCATTATGCGTCGGGCCGCCCGCCGCAATCTGCTGGCACTGCCGACACCAGCACTGCCGCACGCCAAGCGGCGCGCCGGTGATGGTGAGGGTGACTTTGTTGCAGGCGCAGCGGCCGGTGTGGGTCATGATTACCCCCCCTGCCGCCGCGTCATGAACGCCAGCCGCTCAAACAGCATCACGTCCTGCTCATTCTTGAGCAGCGCGCCATGCAAAGGCGGGATCGCCTGTCTTGGGTCTTTCGACTGCAGCACCTCCAGCGGCATGTCCTCATTCAAGATCAGCTTGAGCCAATCGAGCAATTCGCTGGTCGAAGGCTTTTTCTTCAGCCCCGGCACGTCGCGCACCTCGTAGAAAATGTCCATTGCCTTGCTGACCAGGATTTTCTGGATGCCGGGGAAATGGACATCGATGATCGCCTGCATCGTGTCGCGATCGGGGAATTTGATGTAGTGGAAGAAGCAGCGGCGCAGGAAGGCGTCGGGCAATTCCTTCTCGTTGTTGCTGGTGATGATGACGATGGGCCGCTCTTTGGCCGCGATGGTCTCTTGCGTTTCATACACATCGAAGCTCATCCGGTCGAGCTCTTGCAACAGATCGTTGGGGAATTCGATGTCGGCCTTGTCGATCTCGTCGATCAGCAGCACGGGCAGGGCAGGGGAGGTGAACGCCTCCCACAATTTGCCCTTGCGGATGTAATTGCGGATGTCATGCACCCGCTCATCGCCCAATTGACCATCGCGCAGCCGGGCCACCGCGTCATATTCATACAGACCTTGGTGCGCCTTGGTGGTGGATTTGATGTTCCACTCGATGAGCGGCGCTTTCATGGCGGTGGCGATTTGTTGTGCGAGCACAGTCTTGCCGGTGCCGGGTTCACCCTTCACCAACAGCGGACGGCGGAGCGTGACAGCGGCGTTGACCGCGACTTTGAGATCATCGGTGGCGATGTAGTCTTTGGTGCTCGTAAAGCGCATGGGGCATCCCTGTTCGAGTGTGAATGAACAGTGCGGTAAGTTGCTGTGCGACAGCGTGCAAGAGATTTATAGCCCCAGTTCCGCGCTTGGCTGGTGCTGTGCTTCTTGAAGTGCCGCAATGATACAGCCGACGATGATAAAGCCCGCACCGATAAGCGTGCGCAGCGTCACGGGCTCGTTGAAGTAGATATAGCCCAAGATCGCCGCCCAGATGAACGCGGTGTATTCAACGGGAACGAGCACCTTCGCCTCAGCGCGGGCATAGGCCCAGGACAGCACCAGAATCGAGACCGAGGCGAGCACCGCCGCGCCAAGAATATACGGCACTTGCGCTAAAGGCGGCACCACCGCCCACCACGGTGCGCCGAGCGCGAACAACGTCAGCACAACCAGCGTATTGAAAAAGCCAATCTCTATCGGCGACGCAATTTGCGCCTGTTGTCGCTGGAGGATAAGATTATAGGCATACAGCACCGCCGAAATCAGGATCGCAATAACGCCGAGTTTCGAATTTGGGCCATGCACACCGCTCGTCCGCCCGAGCACGATGATGATAACACCCACGAACCCAAGCACTGTCGCCCCTATCGCGCGCGGGCCAATCTGCTCCTTCAGCAGCACCGCCGCCAGATAAAGCGTAATCAGCGGCGCGATAAACGAAAGTGCGATTCCTTCCGCCAGCGGGATATATGCAATGCCCCAAAAGAACAGGAACATCATCGCCGCCGCATTCGTGCCGCGCAGCACATGCACTTTGAGCGCGGCTGGGCGTGGCCATGCCATGCGTCGCGCGAAGAACAGTCCGCCCATCAGAACTGCCCCGGCAAGCACGCGCCAAAAGCACGCGTTGTAGGCGCCAATGCTGATGGAGAGCGCCTTCATCACAACATCCATCACGGAAAACGACGCGATGCCAACGCATGCAGTGGCAAAGGGCATGGCGTTGTTCGTGTGTGCGGTTGAGGTGTGCGTTGTGGCGGTCATGATTCACCATACACTGCCATTAAGAGCGCGCCACCCCCTGTCGCCGCGCTGCGTGGACTAGCCGATGTGCCCTTCAAGCGCCCGCACCAACGCGCGCACGTCGGTATCTAGCTCCTGATCTTCCAGCCGCAACTTCTCAATCTGGCGCACGGCGTATATCACGGTTGTATGATCGCGCCCGCCAAAGCGACGACCAATCTCTGGCAAGGAGCGCGGCGTGAGCTGCTTGGCGAGATACATCGCGATCTGGCGGGGGCGGGCAACTTGCCGCGCGCGCCGCGCCGAGACCATTTCGGCATGGCGAATCTTGAAATGGTCAGCGACCTTGCGCTGAATATCATCAATCGTGATTTTGCGCTGGCTGGCGCGGAACATATCGGCGAGAATTTCTTCAGCAAACTCCACGGTGATCTCACGGCCTGACAGGCTGGAATATGCGATCAAGCGATTGAAGCCGCCAATCAGCTCGCGCAAATTGGCCGCGATCCGACCCGACAGCAGATCAAGCACGTCTGGCGGCACAATGATGCCATCAAGCTCTGTGGCGCGCTGATCGAGGATAGCACGGCGCAACGCAAAGTCGGCGGGTTTTATATCGACCACCAGCCCCTGCGTCAGCCGCGAGAGAATGCGTCCCTCCACACCATCCAGTGCTTGCGGAGCGCGATCCGCACTAATCACCAGCCGCTTGCCGCCGGTCATCAACGAATCGAGCGTGTGCAGGAATTCCTCCTGCGTCGCATCCTTGCCCGCGATGAACTGCACATCATCAATCAGCAGCAAATCTGCCGAACGGATACGCTCTTTGAACGCCATCGTCTCGCGCGCACGCACGGCATTGACGAACTCCACCATAAAGCGCTCGGCCGACATATAGATCACGCGCGCATGAGGTTTGCGCGCCTGATACCCGTGTGCAATCGCGTGCAGCAAATGCGTCTTGCCCTGTCCGGTCGCACCGAGAATATAGAGCGGGTTAAAGCGCAATGCGCCCCCTTCTGCAATTGCGCGCGACGCATTGGTAACGATGGTATTGCTCGGCCCCGTGACAAAGCTGGTGAACGTGAATTTAGGATTGGGAATAAACCGCTTGGCATCCGGCGCAGGCAATGCGAGCAGTGGCGGTGCGGCCTCAGTCTCGCTGGCCTCCAGCGTATAGACGCCGATACTGTTTGACACTTCAATGCGCACGCCGCGCACCTGCGGGCTAAAATGCTTCCAGGTCAGATGCAGGCGCTCGGCATAGTGCGACGACACCCAGCTGGCCATGAATGCAGACGGGAGCGCGAGCCGCACCACACCATCAACTTCGCAATAGCCGATCAGCGCGGCTGGCTTGAGCCATTGATCATAGCCTCGTGCACCAATGTCACGGCGTAGCGCAGCACGGACGTGAGCCCAAGATGCGACGAACGCGTCAGCCGAAGCCGCGTTCAGACCATCATTGGACAAATTTCCGCTCATCGACACCCCTAAACATCAGTCGACTCGTCCATCTCGGATCAAACAAGAGCACATCCCAGCGAAACCGCTGAAATAGGTCAATTGAAGTTAATCCTAGGCAGCAGGCGAGTCGTTTCCCATCGCTACGCTCATCGTTCTGGAAGCCAATCTCGTCCGGATCAAGAGCGGGACCGTCAAAAAAAAGAAATAAATGCGCTTGACTCGGGGAACATACAGAAATCCGGCGATTATCAATAAGTCATTGAAATATAATGATTATTTGAAACAAAAACAGAAAACAAAACGGCGAATCGCGCAGTTAAGCCATTTTTAACTCACAGCCTTGTCAGGAACAAAAAAAGCCTGCTCGCGAAGAGGCGAGCAGGCAAAATTCCAACTAAAATGGGGGTGTTTAAGCGAGTGAGGAAACGGCCTTGGTGAGTCGCGAGAACTTCCGTGCGGCCGTATTCTTGTGCATCACGCCACGGGCAACGCCACGGGCGAGCTCGGGCTGCACAGCGGCGAGTGCAGTCGCGGCGGCAGACTTGTCACCGGCCTCAAGCGCCGAATCCACCTTCTTGATGAAGGTGCGGATGCGGCTCACGCGGACGCCATTGATTTCCGCACGACGTTCGTTGCGGCGGATACGTTTTTTTGCTTGCGGCGTATTCGCCATACTCAAAACCTCAGTGTTAAATGCGTTGCGGGCGCACAACAGCGCCAAGCGAGCCGACGCCTCTAGCAGGACTTACCGATTCGTCAAGTTAACGCTGACATTTGGGGCAATAAAAGGTTGAGCGCCCACCTTCTGCCCGCCGCACGACCACGCCGCCGCACGGGCAAGGCTCGCCTACGCGGCCATAAACACGCCATTGTTTGAAGAAATAGCCAAGCTCACCAGACGGTGCGGCATAATCGCGCAGGGTGGAGCCTCCGGCGGCGATGGCGGACGTCAGCACGTCCCGAATGGCGATAATCAGCCGTTTGATCTCTGCGGGCTTCACCGCACCACCCGCGCGACTGGGGGCGATTCGCGCGATATTGAGCGCCTCACAGACATAAATATTGCCGAGCCCCGCGATGATCGCTTGGTTGAGCAGCAGCGCCTTAATCTGCCCTTTGCGGTTGGCGAGCGCGGTGGTGAGATAGGCGGGTGTGAGGTCTGCTCCCAGCGGCTCCGGCCCCATCTTGATGAAGGTGGGGAAGGTGAGGAGCGCATCGGTCGCGACCAAATCAAGCGACCCGAATCGGCGCGGGTCATTGAGCGCCAGCACCCGGCCTGCCTCGGTCTCCATCACCAAATGGTCGTGCTTGCCGATCTCATCGGGGTCGATTCGCCAGCGGCCCGACATGCCGAGGTGGAAGATCAGTGTATCGTTGCGGTCGGTGCCGATCAGCCCATATTTGGCGCGGCGGGAAAGCCCAGTGACCCGCGCCCCCGTGAGCCGCTGGCGAAGGTCAACCGGCATAGGCCAGCGCAAGTCCGCCCGGCGCGGCTCCACCCGCGTCAATCGCGCACCCTCCAGCACTTGGGCGAGGCCACGCACGGTGGTTTCAACTTCGGGAAGCTCAGGCATGTGATTCTGCTAGCGGGACTTCGCACGCTTAGCTAGAGGAGCGCGATGACTGACACCGCATCCTTCGGCTATGCCGACATTCCCGCCGCCGAGAAAACAGCCAAGGTCGGCGCGGTATTCTCGTCCGTCGCGCGCAGTTATGACGTGATGAACGATGCAATGTCGTTCGGCGCGCACCGGCTGTGGAAGAACACCTTTGTGCGTCGCGTGAAACCGCGCAAAGGCGAGGCGATTCTCGATATGGCGGGCGGCACGGGAGACATCGCGTTCCGGCTTGCCGCAAAGGGCGCGCTCGTCACGGTATCCGACATCAACGCCGATATGCTGGCCGTTGGCGAGGAGCGCGCGGCCAAGCGGGGGCTGGATGGCCTCAGTTGGCTTGTCCAGAACGCCGAGACGCTGGATTATGCCGACAAGCAGTTTGACGCCTACACAATCGCGTTCGGTATTCGGAATGTTACGCATATCGATAAGGCGCTGGTTGAGGCACACCGCGTTCTGAAGCGCGGCGGGCGGTTCTTCTGCCTTGAGTTTTCCACGACGCTCTGGCCCGGCTTTGCGGATGTTTATGACGCTTATTCGCATCACCTTGTGCCCAAAATCGGTAAGCTGCTCGCGAAGGATGAGGAGAGTTACCGCTACCTGATCGAGAGCATCCGCCGCTTTCCCGATATGCCGCGCTTTGAGAGTATGATCCAGCAGGCAGGCTTTGTGCAAACCAAGGTCGAGCCAATGCTCGGCGGGTTGGTGGCCATTCACAGCGGCTGGAAGATTTGACCACTCCGCGCGTTCATTTGTGGCGGCTGCTCACATGGGGGCGCACGCTTGCCAAACACGGTGCACTCAAGGGAATTGAGGCCGATCCGCTCACGCCGGCCCCGCTGCGCCGCCTGTGCCGGATCGCTAGATTTGGTGCGCGCGTGCCCGCCAAACCCGATTATGCCGCCGCGTTTGAGGCGATCGGCCCCGCCGCAATCAAGCTTGGCCAAACACTGGCGACGCGCCCTGATCTGATCGGGCTGGAGGCGGCGCAAGATTTGCTCCGCTTGCAAGATGCGCTCGCGCCGGTGCCGTGGGGTCAAGCGAAGGCGGCGATAGAGCAGTCGCTCGGCAAGCCGATTGAGGCGCTGTTCTCTGCGTTCAGCACCGAATCCGTCGCTGCCGCCTCTATCGCCCAAGTCTATCGCGCGACCACCAGCGATGGCCGCGAGGTGGCCGTCAAAGTCCTCCGCCCTGGCATTATCGAGAAGTTGACCCGCGACATTGAAACCTATGAATGGGCCGCCGCGCAAGTGGAGGCGATGGGGGGAGAGCTCGAGCGGCTGCGTCCGCGTCAGGTTATCGCTACCTTCAAGCAATGGACGATGCGCGAGCTTGATCTGCGCCGTGAGGCAGCCTCCGCCTCTGAACTCGCTGAGCAGATGACGGCCGAGCCGGATTACATTGTCCCCACTATCGATTGGCAGCGCACCAGCCGCCGCGTGCTCACGCTCGATTGGGTGGAGGGGGTGAAACTCACCGATACGGCGGCGTTGCAGGCAGCGGGCCATGACACAAAGAAGCTCGCGGCGACACTCATTCACGCCTTTTTGCGCCAAGCGATTATGGGCGGTTTCTTCCACGCCGATATTCATCAAGGCAATCTCTTCGTGCGCGCCGATGGCAAGATTGTCGCGGTGGATTTTGGCATTATGGGCAGGGTCAATCGGCAGGCGCGGTTGTGGTTGGCGGAGATATTGCACGGCCTCATCACCGGCAATTACCGCCGGGTGGCCGAGATTCATTTCGATGCGCAATATGTCCCCGCGCACCATAATATCGATGAGTTCACGACTGCGCTGCGCTCAGTGGGCGAGCCGATTCGCGGGCTGCCGGTAAAGGAGGTCAGCGTCGGCGGGATGCTTGATGGCCTGTTCGCGATCACCCGCGACTTTGACATGGCCACCCAGCCGCACCTCCTGCTCCTCCAGAAGACGATGGTGATGGTCGAAGGCGTCGCGACCGCGCTCGATCCTGATCTGAATATGTGGGAGACATCAGGGCCGCTGGTCGCGAGTTGGCTGCGCGATGAACTGGGGCTGGAGGCGCGATTGGCCGAGGCGCTGAAGGAGGGCATTGGCTTGATTCGGCGGCTTCCGGCGCTGCTCAAGCGGATTGAGGCGAGTTACCCGGTGCCTGGTGCCGCCCCCCAAGGGCCGCCGCTGCCGGAGATCAAAATCATGCGCTGGCTGCGGCGTTAAGCAACTTTCGAGAACAATGTCCGAAAATTCGCGGATGTTTCTGAAGCCAGCTCCTCCACTGAAACCCCGCGCAAATTTGCCAAAAAACGGGCGGTATCTGCAACAAACGCCGGCTC
>JAYVZY010000119.1:0-1813 GCA_043782885.1 Sphingomonadales bacterium
GGCGAACGGCCCGCGCGTTACCAACGATGATGCATTCTCAATCGTGATTGGGTTGACCGTCGTCTTCGCCAATCGAAAATGGATTGCGGCGTAAATGTCGAGCGCGACACCGAGCAACGCCAACCCTATCGTGGCGACTACCCGCATCGGAAATCGGAATCGAATGACCGGAAGAAAGTGCGCCAGTGCCCAAATCATTATGGCGGCAATCAACGCGATGATCGGCGGTGGGATGCGGGGCATGTGAGGGTCTCCGAAATCGAGTTTATAATGCTACAATGTTTTGCATCGGCAACAAACCCAATTTCAACTACGCGAATTATTTCCGCGTAAACGGCGGGAACAGTGATAAATTTTGCATGTCTTCGATAATCCTAGAAATATCGTTGACAAGATAAGTGAATTTTAATAATTCGAGAGTCATCGAAATTGAAAGCTGCACTATGCCCAAACCCAAAGCCGCCGAAACCATCATCACCGCGCTCGGTGCGCTCGCCCATGAACACCGCCTCGCACTGTTCCGTTTGCTGGTGCAAGCGGGTGAGACGGGCATGGCTGCGGGTGCGATTGCGGACGCGCTCGGTATGCCGAACAGTTCCTTGTCTTTCCACCTCGCGCACCTCAACCGCTCTGGCCTGATCCGCCAGGAACGCCGCAGCCGTTCCCTAATTTATACCGCCGATTATACAGCAATGAATGAGCTGGTCGGCTATCTGATGGAAAATTGCTGTGGTGGTGCTCTTTGCGCCTCGAATGCCGTCTGCACGCCAACCGTTGTACCAACTCAATCCAAAAGGAATGTAGCATGAAAAGAATGCACGTCCATGTCGGCGTTACCGACCTGGCCCAATCTGTCGGCTTTTACTCAAAGCTGTTTGCGACAAAGCCAACCGTTATCAAGTCAGACTATGCCAAATGGATGCTCGATGATCCGCGAGTGAACTTTGCGATTTCGTGTGGCGATCACGCCTCCAAGGGGATTGAGCATCTCGGCATTCAGGCGGAGAATGAAGGCGAGCTTGCAGACGTTTACACACGCCTCAAATCCGCCGATCAGCCGATGCTGGAAGAAGGTGCCACGACCTGCTGCTATGCCAAGTCTGAGAAGAGCTGGATCACGGATCCAGACGGCATCGTCTGGGAAGCCTTTCTGACAATGGGCGAATCAACCATTTACGGGGACAATCCCTCGCTGGACAAATTAGTGTCAGATAATGCGGCGGAAGGCCAGTGCTGCACACCCACCACTACGCAAGGTGTATGCCGCCCGCCCAAACCCGAACATACTGAAACGGCCATTTGCTGCGGAGAAAACGCGTGACCGACCGTATCTATAATATCCTATTTCTATGCACGGGCAATTCGGCCCGCTCGATCCTTGCGGAAGCCATCGTCAACCGCGACTATGCTGACCACTTCAAAGCCTTTTCGGCGGGGAGCTACCCGAAAGGTGAGGTAAACCCAGCCGCGTTGCGCCTCCTCAACGGCCTCGACTATGATACCAGTGCCATGCGTTCAAAAAGTTGGGATGAGTTTGCAACGCCCGGTGCGCCGGCGCTCGATTTCATTTTCACGGTCTGCGACGATGCCGCGGGGGAAACCTGCCCGGTTTGGCCGGGCAAGCCAATAACTGCGCATTGGGGTATTCCTGATCCTGCCGCTGAAACGGGCAATGAGGCCATGGTCGCCTTGGCGTTTGATGACGCCTATCGGACGTTGAACAACCGTATTTCCTTGTTCGCCTCTTTGCCCTTGGCGGCCGTTGACCAAGCGAGCCTGCAAACCAAGCTCAACGACATCGGCAAAACGAAGG
>JAYVZY010000120.1:0-12101 GCA_043782885.1 Sphingomonadales bacterium
TTCACAAACTTGCCGATAACAAAGCCAATACCCAGCAAAATGCCTGCCAAAATGAAGCGAGGGATAGCCGCGAATACCGTTTGCAACATGTTCACAGCGGGCACCGAGATAGAGGAGATGCCAAGTGCTTGCAGCGCTGCAATCGCAAACAAGATCATCACCACGGCGTAAAGCAACGTGCTCAAAACTTTACTCAGGCCCATATTGCCACTTGCACCGTCGCTCAGATCGGAGAAGCCAGCTTTAGAGGCCCATTTATCTGCATTCGCCGTCACGAGTGTTGTCTCCAGCAGTTGTGCAGCAATCTTTGCAACAATCGTACCGATGAAGAAGATGACGGCACCGCCAACGATGTTCGGCACATAATGAAACAACTGATCGAGAAGGTTTTGGAGCGGCTTGATGACGTTATCGAGGCCAAGGCGCTGAAGAACCGCGATCAGGCCTAAAAGCCAGACCAGCAGCGACACGATTTTGCCGAGCGATGCGCCGACAGATTCTCCGTCGCCTGAGTCGCGCTGGAGGAGCGGAATGCGATCAACAAGCCTAGCAAATGTCCATTTGCATATTTTTGCAACACCCCATGTGATAAGCAGAATGGCGGCGATAGTGACGACAAGCCCAGCCATGTGCTGTGCTTTGACCCAATCGATAGAATAGTTGAAGTGCTGCAAATCCATCATCAATCCCCTGTCCTGCATAAGCTATGGACGGATGCTAATCCGAATTCATTGCGGTTGCTAGTCTTTATTAACTCTGTTTTGCCGCGCGCGATTTGTCCCAATACGCGAGGCGCTCGGCAATTTTACTCTCGAAGCCGCGCGGGCTCGGCGCATAAAAATGCTGCGGAACCATGCCCTCTGGCCAATAATTATCGCCAGAGAAGCCGGTTTCCGTATCGTGATCATAGGTATAGCCTTCACCATAGCCGACATCCTTCATCAGCTTGGTCGGGGCGTTGAGGATGTTAGCGGGCGGCATCAACGATCCGGTATCCCGTGCCGCCCGCCACGACGCTTTCTGCGCTTTGTACAGCGCGTTCGATTTGGGTGCTGTGGCGAGATAAAGGCAGGCTTGAACAATTGCCAACTCGCCCTCCGGTGACCCCAGAAAATCATAGGCATCTTTGGCGGCGAGGCATTGCAGCAGGGCTTGCGGATCGGCCAGACCGACATCCTCACTCGCGAACCGCACCAGGCGACGGAGCACATAAAGCGGTTGCTCCCCCGCCACAAGCATTCGGGCAAGATAGTAAAGCGCCGCCTGCGGGTCGGATCCGCGCAGCGATTTGTGGAGCGCTGATATGAGGTTGTAATGCCCTTCCCTGTCCTTGTCATAGACCGGCATACGGCGATGCAGGAGCGCCGCGAGCGCTGCCGGATCGAGCGGGGTGTCGATGGCCACATCAAACAATGTCTCAACCTGATTGAGCAGAAAGCGGCCGTCTCCATCCGCTGCGGTAATCAATGCGGTGCGGGCATCAGGCGTAAGCGGTAGCGATCGAGCGGTGAGTGCTTCAGCCCGCGCCAGCAGAGCCTCAAGCGCCTCCTCGTCAAGCCGATGAAGGATCAGCACTTGCGCGCGGCTCAATAGCGCTGCGTTGAGTTCGAAAGAGGGATTCTCCGTTGTCGCACCGACCAGTGTAATCGTGCCATTCTCCACATAGGGCAGAAACCCATCTTGCTGCGCGCGATTGAAACGGTGAATTTCATCAACGAAAAGGAGGGTGCGTGCGCCGGTGCGGGAATATTCACTGGCGGTGGCGAAGACCTTTTTGAGATCTGCCACACCTGAAAACACGGCGGAAATGGACTCAAAACGCATACCCACCGCTTCAGCCAAAAGGCGTGCGATGCTTGTTTTGCCCGTGCCCGGCGGGCCCCATAGAATCAGCGACGAGAGTTTGCCCGCGTCTACCATCCGGCTGATCGTGCCGTCCGGACCGGTAAGTTGCGCTTGGCCGACAACCTCGCCAAGAGTACGGGGGCGCAACAGGTCAGCCAGCGGAGCATTGGCAGAGGCGCCAGCTGAGCCTTGTTCCGCCACCCCAAAAAGGTCACTCATGGAACGGGGCCAAGTGACGGCAACTTCACCCCGCGCGAGTGGCTCCCCAGCACACGCAAATAGGTATCCACGAGGGCCTGATTGACGCTGTCCCAATCATAGCGCGCGGTGGCGGCAAGGCTTGCTGCGCCGTGTGCGGCACGCAATGCAGGGTCGGTGCAATAGGCCGCAACCGCTTGTGCCATCTCATATATAGCCCCCGGCGTAATCAGGCGCCCGGTAATCCCATCATGCACCAGATCAGAGCTTCCCGTTGCGCGGGCCGCCACTACCGGAATACCGCACGCCATCACCTCGTTCGTGACGTTCCCGAACGCCTCGGTCGTCGAGGGGTTCAGCAATACATCCATGCTGGCAACGGCCCGCCCAAGCTCTTGCCCCATGAAGAACCCCGTGAATACGGCACCAGGCAAACGCGCCTCAAACCACTCTCGGGCTGGTCCCTCGCCAATAACCATGACCTTATGCTTGACACCATCACGAACCAACCGCTCGATCACCTCGGCAAAAACATCTAGGCCCTTTTCCATGACCAGCCGCCCGAAGTAACCGATCACGACATCATCATCGGCAAAGCCAAGTCCCCGCCGCCACGCGAGATCGCGCTGCTCCGGATTGAACACCGCGCGCTCAATACCGCGCGTCCAGATACCAATATCGTAGCCCATCCGCTGCTCTCGCAACACTTGGGCCATCGATTCAGAAGGGGCAACGACCGCATCACATTGGCGGTAAAAGCGCCGCAGAAGCGCGATCACGACGGGTTCCAGAAAAGCCAAACCGTAATAGCGCGGATAAGTCTCAAAGCGCGTGTGCATTGAGGCGACGACCGATAAATTGCGCATGCGGCCATAACCAAGCGCCGCATGACCCAGCAATTCGGGGCTCGAAACATGGATCAGATTGGGCTTAAACGCGTCTAAATCAGCGCGCGCTTTGCTGCCAATTCTCAGCGGAATGCGATATTCTGGGCGTCTCGGCGCGGGCATTGAAGGGACGCCGATCAAGTCCCCAGTTGGCGGAAAGGCCGGATTCTCGATGACTGGCGAATAGACCCGCACGGCCGCGCCCGACTTCAGCAAATATCCGACGAGCCGATTGAGCGATTGGTTGGCACCATCGCGAACATAATTATAATTGCCACTAAACAGCGCAATGCGAAGATCCTGTACCTGCATGAAAGCGCTTTAGCCGAGCACCAAAAAAAACGAAACCCTGCCGATGGGAACGGCAACCCCACCTGTTGTTCGGGAGAGTGTCGTCGATCCCCAACTACGCACTTTCAGCGCGACTTCGCCGCAACAATCCACTAAGAGAGCACCATGACAGACAGCAACGAAGACTATATTTACGACGAAGCCAGCGGTGAATGGATCGCAGCAGGTGACACATATCTCTCGCCTGCGAGTGACACAGACGTGCGCGATGCGGTGGGGAACCTGCTTGCCGATGGTGACGCCGTAACACTGATCAAAGACCTGAAGGTAAAGGGCGCGGGACAAACGTTAAAGCGTGGCACCCTGATCAAGTCCATCCGCCTAACCGGTGATCCACAGGAAATCGACTGCCGTTATGAGGGCATCAAGGGCCTCGTCCTTCGCGCGGAATTTGTACGCAAGCGGTGACGAAGGGCAAACGACCGGATCGAGGCGGCAAACGCACGCGATCGCTCGTCAACTGAGTCCGCGTTCGCTCAACGGTTAGCTCCTCCTAACCGATTATGGCTGTGCCGCGATCCAATACCACGACGTCGCGCGCCAACACAGTTGCGTTGAAGCGAACAGTATCGGGCCCAATGTTCCAGAAGTTGAAGCTGACTTCATCGCCGGGGAGGACGGGGCGCGAGAATCGCACCTCCATGCCTTTCAGGCGATTAGGATCAAGCGCGCAATAGGTTTTCAAGATGGCAAATGCCGCAATGCCCATCGTGCCGAGCCCATGAAAGATCGGGCGACTGAACCCCGCAATGGTGGCCACTTCAGGATCAATATGAAGCGGATTATAGTCACCTGAAAGGCGATAAATGAGTGGCAGGATTTCATCCACTGTCATCTCGACAGTTGCATCCGGCGCGCGTTCAGGACGCGTTGCGAGATCGGATGGGGCATCGCCATAGTCCCCGCAACCGCCATCACCGCGCAGCATCAGCGTTGCGATGATCGTCGCAAGCGGATGGCTGGTTACGGCGTCGATCGTCTCCTGGCGTATGTGTAGAATCGCCCCCTTGCCGGCGCCTTTGTCACGCACGCCAAGAAGGCTATACCGCGAAACAACGCTGCCTTCAGGGGGAACGGCGGCGTGCATCGTGAGCCGGTGTTCGGCGTGCACCAATTGCTTCCAATCGATGCCATATTCCGGTTCTCGCACCCAAGCACCGGATTGACCAAGGACGTTCGCCATCGTTGGCATCGCGACCAAACCATCTTCATAAAGGAAGCGCAAATGCTGCGGGTTGAGCGGCTCTGCGCCTAGTCCTACGCCAAGCGCATAGAGAATAGTATCTTTCGCCTGATAGCTCCGCACAGACTCAGGAAATATTCGCGAAACCACTTTATCGAGGTCCATTGGTTACCCACTCCTTTTCATCTTTGCAGTTCCGCTACACGAGTATCCAGCCGGTCGCAAAGGGAGTTACTCGGCTGAGCATGCCACGGCCGCTTGAAAACGAAAGGCGGTCGGAATTGACGCCCTTGCACCGCGCGCTTAGACTGTAAATTCGTTGGATTGAACAGGTCGGGCACACCGTATGCGGCGCAGCGCCACCATGTTTATGCGGCTTGCATTCTGCTTGAGTGTCCTGATTTTTGGCAGGTCACCCGCTTTCGCAGCAGAGGATGTGCGCGCGATCATGCAGTCCGATCCCAACACAGGTGACATTCTGGCCGTCCACGCCTTGTCAGACGATGGGCGGATTGCCGTTACCGTAGGGTCAAACACCGGATCGGTGACCGTGTGGAACGTCACGACGGGCGACGTCATCAATCATTTGAAAATGCCGTCAGTGCGCAGTGGTAGCACTATTACGTATAGTCGAATAGCGCTTGATCCGCTGGGCACCCATGCCTTTTTTGATGCTTTGTATACGCAGGACACGCCGTATTTGTGCAGTCGTATCCGATACGATCTCAACCTCGGCAATGGGTCAACGGTGACCAACATCATCAAAACCACACCAGTCGGGAAAAATGTCGACACCCTCACGCCGGCCGAAAGCGCTATTTGCGACGAGAATTGGGGGGCCGATGCTTTGCCGATCAAACCCAATCCGCGTGGATGGTCAATAACGCAGGACGTGTGGCATGCGGCGAACGGCTATGCGGTCATCGATACGACGAAGAAAGTGGTTCAGCGTCTCGGCAAACGGCCCGCCCCGAGTTTTGACGAGGTATCGGTATCGCCCGATGCACGGCTGATCGTGCTCAGCAATCTCAACGATGGTGGCGCAGATGCAGCGAGTGAAGCTGTCGTCGCTGAGACGTTGCAGAAGGGCGCTGAGCAGACCAGCCTCACTGTATTCAATTTGGTTACGTCGCGCTTCCTGCCAACGAAAATCGTCCTGCCCGCCAGCTATAATGACTTTATCTGGCTCGATAATACCCATTTTATGGCGCTTTTTCGTGATGATGCGCCGTCATCTGCGGATACCACGCTGTTCCCACCCGCGCGCTTCATTGATGCGACGTCCGGGCTGGACTATCGCCCCCCGATCCCACCAGCATGCTTCATGAAGCCTTTGAGCCCCGACACATTCGTTGGCATGGGGCTCGCAAATTGCAGCGCCAGCGCACCAAAGGCGGCGCGCGGTCTGATGCGTTATGATCCGGGGAAAGGGTGGCAGTCTATCGCGGTGCCTGCGCTTGCCAAATATTGGGTCACTGATCTCTCCGTCTCTCCCGATCACACCAGCGTCGCAGTTGTGCTCTCGGGGATTGATGACAATGAGATCGTGAACGCAGGCGTTAAAATCATCGAAATCAGCAGCGGCCGGGTGCTCTCATCAACCTTGGAGAAGGAGGTTGAGGGCTATGCCTACGTGCGCTATCTGCGGGACGGACGGGTGCTGATTACGTCATATACACAAGATCACGGAAAGCGCTGGCTTTGGCGTCCGGGCGATCGGAGCGCCCAGCCGATCGCGGAGGATGGTATCGATGATCGAACCGATTCCTATGACATATCCGAGAGCGACGGCACCGTCGCCATCCGTACCCGCCCCGGGATTATCACACGCGTGAATATAGCGACAGGGAGAGTACTGCCCGCAATCCGGATGGATGGCATTAGATGGAGCGGGCTGACGGCTGACGGAAAAATATTCTGGGCGACATCCGAGACGAACGGCATCGCCTTCTGGGACACGCAGACGTGGAAGCGCATGATGACGGTCTACGCCTTTTGGGATCAGCATTATTTCACCGTAACGCCAAACGGCAGATACGACACGAACCTCGGCCCAGACACCAACGCGTTTCGTTGGCTGGCGGACGATGCGCCGTTCCAATCGCTGGCCCCACAAACCTTTATGCGCGACTATTTTCAGCCGCAGCTCGCAACCAAGGTGCTTGATCGATCAACGCACTTCAAGCCTGTTCCAAACATCCTAAGCCTCAATCGCGTGCTGCCGACTATTCGCGCCGCCTCCTCCAAACCGGGCCCAACGCCAGACATAGCACTCGTGACCGTTGAAGTGGAAAACGGCACGAATGCGGACGCCCCGAAAGGCAAAACAGACTCTGGCATGTATAACCTGCGGCTCTTTCGCAACAATAAATTGGTCGCGGAGTGGCCGAGCGCTGGGGCGGATACCGGAGGTCAGGACATCTTAGCGTGGCGCAAAGCGAACGCGCTCCCCCGAGATGCGGACGGGGTCGCGAGGGCCAGTTTCACAATTCATCTCCCGACCGGGACGGATGCCGGTGTGAGCAATTTCTCCGCCTACGTATTTAATGAGGATCGCGTAAAGAGCGAAACCGTCTCCTTTTCGCATATCCGCTGGCCGATCACGCCGCGACCACCGCGCGCCTATGTGCTGACGATTGGCATCAACGCCTACGATACGCCACGCTTGAAACTTCAATATGCGGCGAATGATGCTCAGATTTTGTCGAATAGACTAGCCAAGTTGCCGGGTTATGATGTCAGGCGTCTGGCACTTGTCGGCACCGACAGGCGCATCACGAAAGCCGTGATCGCGGCGGCGATTGGTCTCCTGGCAAACGACAATCGCAGCCAGAATTTGGCACTCTTGAGCGCCGCAGGAATAAATGGAAGTGAAATTGAAGCCGCGACACCGGATGATCTGGTAGTTGTTAGTTTCGCGGGACACGGTTGGGCAGATGCCCAAAGCAACTTCTTTGTGCTCGCCGCCGATGCGCTTTGGCCCGATACGGCGGCATTACCCGATAACTCAACACTGATCTCTTCGGCTGAGCTAACGGCTTGGCTGCGTCGCATTGATGCGGGCGATATGGCGCTGATTATCGATGCCTGCCACTCCGCTGCGAGTGTCGATGCGCTCGGGTTCAAGCCGGGGCCAATGGGCGATGCAGGGCTTGGCCAGCTTGCGTATGATAAAGGCATACGCGTGCTCGCCGCCACGCAAACGGATGACGTAGCGTTCGAAGATGCCGATCTAAAGCAGGGCCTCCTGTCCTATGCTTTGACCGGTAAGGGCATCACAGACGGCGGATTTGGCGAAGCTGACCTCAACAATGATCGCCGGATCATGCTCGACGAATGGTTACAATATGCCGTCAAGGAGCTTCCAATACTGAGCAGCGACACAAGACTTCGGCATTTTGGTGCGGGCTTTGGTGGCCCTCGCCACGTCACCATCATCAGTGACAGCCAAGCGGAGGCGCCCAAGCCGCAAGAGCCCGCTTTATTCGACTTCAACAGCCAAGTGAGCACGGTCGTGCTCCGAACGGCAAAACCATGAACGAGAGGGTCAGGATAATGCTCCGGTGTCCGCTCATCGGATTATTGCTGTGCTGTGGCATCGTTTCGTCGGCGGAGGCCAAAATCCGAATGCTCTTCGTTGGTGTTGACCATTATGCCTATACCGTGCCCAATCTCAAAGGTACGGTCAACGATGTTGACCATATCAAAAAGGCGCTCCACGATACCTACGGCTGGCAGGTTGATCAGCCGATAGCGCGCTCCTGCCCCACTCCGGTCACAACCGACACCTCAGTTACCCTGACCAATGACTGTGCGACGCGAGATGCTATCTTGGGGGCGCTCGGCACACTCATTACAGCATCGTCAGAGGGCGATACTGTCCTCTTTTATTATGCGGGCCACGGGAGCCAGATCAGGGATACCAAGCACCACGATCAAGCATCGGGGTGGCTGGACACCATCCTGCCCTATGACGCGCGCGATCCGAAATTCTCGGTGCCGACGGAAATTGTTGATGAAGAGTTGAACGTCATTATTCAGAACGCCAATCGCGTGCAGGGTGCGAATATTGTGACGATCTTCGATTCGTGCCACTCCGCCACCGCGACCTATGCCGCCGAAACGGGTAGCGCCTCGCGCGAGGTTGTGCGGCTCGATGTCAAGACGTTACGCGATGTGCCCACTCTCTTGCCGCGTACTGCCAAAGCTCTTGGGTATCGGGCGCATTTTGCTGCGGCGGGCGATGCCGAGATTGCGCGCGAAGTTGATGGCGTCGGCTCAGGGCCGCGCGCGGGCGTGTTCACGAGCGCGCTTGTCAAAGCCATTGCCGCCGCCCCAAACGCGACATTCGCTGATCTCATCGAAGAAGTGAAAATGCAAATTCCCTCCGGAGAGGTGGGCGGACAGCACCCATCGGCTTCTGGCGCATTAAATCGCTCGTTCGACGGGAAAGCCAAGGGTGGCATATTGGTGCCGGCGCAAGCGCAACTGGGAGAGGTGGCACTCTTATCCGGGCTGCTCTCTGGCATTTCGGTGGGATCAACCTTCGCGCTATTCGAGAACGAGACACTCGCGCGAGATGACAACACACCCCCGCTGGCGACAGGTCAAATCAGCGCAGTTACTGATGCTCGTGCAACCGTAAAGCTTGATGCGGCACCTGCCGCTACGCTTCCAACAAAACTTGTCGCGCGCGAACGCAATCACGCATTTGGTGAGATCAAAGTTGCCGTTCGCCTTGATGTTATCGGCTCTGCTGTCCGTGCCCAGGTCGAACAAGCGCTCAACACAATTCCGTTTGCCACAATTGGAGCGGGTGGTCAGATCATCTTGAGCAACAAGGCGCAGTCCGACCCGAATATATATGCGTCGGCGGCGGATGGTGCCCCAGTTGATATTTTACCACCGAGCGACGATCCGACTTTCCCGTTGCGTCTCAAAGAAGTGCTGACGAGAGTGGCGAGAGCACAAGCGCTGCTCGACCTCCGGAACGAGCATAATGATCCTAATCTGACTCTGTGCGTTGCGGATGTCACTATTCCGGTTGCGCAAGGACTTGAATGCCCTGCGGCACCGAGCACGCCAGGTGCAGCTTCAGGCTTCATGACCCCGCCTGAGCGCGCGCTGCACGTCAATAAAAATGTGTACATTGCAGTCGCGAACAACGCTGATGCGCCGCGATATGTTTATGTTTTGGTCATCGATTCTGATTTCAGCATCACGCTGTTGACCCCTCAGGATGCACCACTTCAACCTACTCAACCGCAACGGATCACCATCCTGCTCGATACGCCGGGTGAAAAGAAGTTCATCGCTTTGGCTACGCAAATCAGGATAAATGCAGGTGTGTTTGAACAAAGCGGCGGCGATCGCGATCCCGCAACCTGTTCCAGCGCGTTGGAGCGGTTGTTGTGCGCCGCAAACACGGGTTCCCGGGACGCGACCACGCCGAATTCTGGTGCATGGACAACCAAAATTGTATCCATAAAAGCAATCAACGCAGGGGAATAAGATGACGTATTTTCGTTCGTTACTGGCGCTCACACTGCTCTTCGGCGTGGCGTCATCCGTCGCTGCCAAATCCAAACATCCTGCCCCAAAACAAGCGGGCGGCGGACGCATTGTGGGTGGTGAGGACGCACCCGATCATAGCACGCCGTGGCAAGCTGAAATATACTCGACGGCAACATACAGCACCGCAGAGTTGGCCACAGACGCCAGATTAGTGCGACTCCACAGCGAGCGCGCAGCCTTCCTACAGCAGCGTGGGACGCTCGACTATCACCACATCTGCGGCGGCGCCCTCATTGCGCCGACATGGGTGATCACCGCTGCACATTGCATGCACGACAAGCCAGAGGGCAACAAAGACCCGCTCTACTTCCAAAAAAATCGCCGCATCCGTCTGGGCACGCAGGATTTAAGCGCTGGCGGAACAACCTTCGCGATAAAAAAGATTTTCATTCACCCACATTTCGTTGATGAGCTGAGCAAGAATGACATTGCGCTCATCGAACTCGCAACGCCAGCGCGCTACGATGCAAAAAGCCTATCGCCCATTCGCATCCTTGGCAGCGCGCCCTATGATTCGCCCAAATTCATCCAATCCTCGGTTTTCAGAGTTACCGGTTGGGGAGGAACGTCCGCGCGCAGAGAGGGTGATCTCGCCCATCGAGATGATAAGGGAAAAGTCGTCCATGATTCAATCAGACTGCAACAGGTCAATTTGGATTATGTGGCGAATGAACAGTGCGGGAAAACGAAGGGCTATAAGCCGAAGATGACGCCCAACATCCTCTGTGCCGGAGTTGATGCCGGCGGTAAGGACACCTGCCAAGGCGATAGCGGTGGGCCGATGACGTTCGACAGTGATCGCGGGCCCACAACCGAGACGGTGCTCGTCGGCATCGTATCCGGCGGCAACGGCTGCGCGCAAGCACACACGCCCGGCTTATACACCTTCGTCGCGCCCTATTATAATGATTGGATTGTGAAGATCACTGGCCTGCCGCCCACGCCTGCTGCCGCTGCACCGCTTGCCCCATAAAGGTGCGAATGCTATTGCAACGTCTGCGGGCGTAAAGCACAGGCGCGGTGTAAAGCGCAGATTATCGTTATTGAGGCGCGAGCATGACAGCGGACACGGCGACGGTTGACCAACAACTGACGATCTTCTTGAGCTATGCGCGTGCTGATCGCGAGCGCATCGCGTTGCTGACCAACACGCTCCAATCGGCTGGCCTCCTGGTCTGGTGGGATGCGCTCATTGAAGGCGGCGCGGCGTTCGCCAAAACGATAGAGTCTGCGCTCGACCATGCCAATGTGGTCGTCGTGGCCTGGTCAAAAACGTCAGTCGCGTCAGATTGGGTGCGCGATGAGGCGGCACATGGGCGCGATGGCGGACGATTTGTGCCGATTTCTCTCGATGGCACGCCACCTCCGCTCGGTTTTCGGCAATATCATTTCATCGATTTCACGCGGTGGACGGGCGATGCGGCCGCGCCCGAAATCAAGCAACTCGTCAGCGCGATTCATTCGAGCAATACTGGCGCGCCTGCACAACGTATCGCCGAACCGGCCCAATCTATCCGCCCCACCCCGCTCCTTAAACGTCGCTCGGTGCTTGCGGGAGCAGGTGTTGCCGGGGCGGTGATCGTCGGAGGCGGCTATCTCGCATGGGACAGGCTTCTCCATGCCGCCGCCGACAACAGCATCGCGGTGCTCCCGTTCGCCAATTTGAGCAGCGATCCGAGCCAAAGCTATTTCTCCGATGGCCTTTCAGAAGAGCTGCGCGCGCGGCTGGGACAGAGCGGTCAATTCAAGGTAGCCGCGCCCACCTCGTCAAACCTCTTTCGTGATCACAAATCAGACGCCGTTACGACCGCAGCAAAGCTTGGCGTTGCCTATTTGCTCGATGGCAGTGTGCGTCGCGAGGGGAATGCCGTGCGCATCGTCAGTGAGTTGATCGACGCGCGATCGGGCCTCAGCAAATGGTCGCAAAGCTACGACCGCAACCTCACCGACATCTTCGCGCTGCAATCGGAAATCGCGACCGTTGTGATGCAAGCCATCGCCGGCCAAATCGCCCCCGCCACGCGAGCCGCGCTCAAGGCAACGCCCGGCACCAACAACGTGCT
>JAYVZY010000121.1:0-1788 GCA_043782885.1 Sphingomonadales bacterium
TTCGATTACCTGGGTGCGGGCCAGACCGCGACGCTCAATTATGTCGTTACGCTGGCTGACAATCACGGCGGCAGCACAACGCAAACCGTGGCGGTAACACTCACCGGTACCAATGATGCACCAGTCGCTGCCGTTGGCACATTAGCGGGGGCGATCACCGAGCGCGCTGGTTTGACGGGCGCGACGACCGCTGACACCGCGACCGGCCTGATCAAGTTTACCGATGTCGACACGGGCGATACGCACACTGCATCCATCACTGGCGTGGTTGCAGGTGGCATCACCACGGGTCTGGCGAGCAACGCCACGCTTTTGAGCTGGCTCAGTAAGGGTGCACTCACCGAGCAGGTCGGCACAACCGCTGGATCACAAGCCTGGAGCTTCTCCGCACCCGATAGCGCCTTTGATTATCTCAGCGTCGGGCAGATTGCCACGCTCACCTACACGGTGCAAATAGCAGACAGCGCGGGGGCGACACTCAACCAGAACGTCACGATCACCATCACGGGAACCAATGACGCGCCCAAGGCGCTTGCGCACTCCGGTTTTTCCACCGACAACTGGACCGCGCTTACGATCACGGCGGCAACACTGCTCGCCGGTGCGACCGACCCCGATCTCGCTGACACCCAGACGCTCACGAGCGTGCAAGGTGCAGTTGGCGGCACTGTGGCTCTTGTCAGTGGTAATGCGGTGTTTACGCCAACAGCTACCGCGATTGGCGCAGGCTCATTCACCTACACGATCTCTGATGGCCACGGTGGCACATCGACCGCCACGACGAGCCTCACCACCACATTGCATCAGATCAACGGCACTGCGGGCAATGATACGCTCACGGGTGGAACCAAGAAAGCACAGCTCGACGGCGGCGCGGGTAATGACATCCTCACCGCAGGCTCGGCGGGCGACATCCTCATCGGCGGTGCGGGTAATGACACGCTCACCGGCGGTGCAGGGATCGACACCTTCCTCTATCACACCGGCTTTGGCATCGACACTATCAATAGCTTCACCGCCACCGGCACCTCACACGATCTATTACAAATCGATAAAAACATCTTCGCCGATTGGGCGCATCTGCTCGGCGCCACTAAGCAACAGGGAAGCGATCTTCTCATCACGCTCGATCCAGCCGATACCATCACGCTGAAGAACGTCGCACTCGCCAACTTCACCACGGCGGATGCGGTATTTGTGTGAGGACTTGGCTTTGAATCATGATCTTACTAGTTGGTTAACGTCGCCTCTTGCAAGTCGGTGATCGCAGAGGAGACAGGCCGTTCACGGCCATTATATGCCGTAACGCTGAGCTCGGCATCGAATTTTGTTTTGACCGCTTCGGAGAATAGGAGGCGCTCGCCAGCGACTTTGCACCATGTCGGTTATTCCCGTCGGTCTACCCGTTCAGCACCTCACCTAATCGCGGATGGATATCGATTTTGAGCGGATTCACAACGGTCACACCTTGCCACAAAAATCCGTCTTGCATGTCTTCGGAGAGCAAAATGGCACAGCCCGATTCAGCCGCTGCGTTAAGGATGATTGCGTCCCAGATCTGCAACCTATGCGCTACCGAGAGGTCGAGCGCCGAAATTAAGGTGGTGTCGGTCGTATCCGCACCGGCGAATGTATGACGCAGTTTGAGGATGGTGTCGCGAGCCTCGTCACGCGGCACGCCAGCTCGGTTCAGAACAACGCACAATTCACCTAGTGTTTGAGCGGGGGCGATAAGGCTGGCGCGGCCTGCGAGTCGTGCCAAAACGTCACGCGATTGCAAAATTTTCG
>JAYVZY010000122.1:0-1872 GCA_043782885.1 Sphingomonadales bacterium
CCCACATCTGCGCGCACCTTGGATGCCGTAAATATCTGGCGTGGGGCGAGCTTGATCTCGGGAGTCAGTTTCTCTTCTTTGAGCCGCTTGTTGCCTTCAAACAAAATCCGGTTGACCACCGGATTCTCTTTGACTTCAATGGTCAAAGCGCCCTTGTTATCCCGAATTTGCACATCGGCGAACAATTCTGTCGCGAACAAATCGCGCAAGGCCTGATCGAGCAGCGCCTTTGTGTAAACGCCGCCAGCGCGCAATTGAACATAAGAGCGCACGGTGTCAGGCTCAATCCGCTGTGATCCGCTCACGGCAATGGAGAGGATTGTGCCGCCATCCACCTCAGGCGCCAGCGCAGGCGCGGCAGGTGCCGCCGCTGCCGTTGCAGGCTCCTGCGCGAAGGCTGGGGAGCTCAACGTGGTGAGCGCGGTACCGAGCAGCAACACCGTTACTGAGTTAAATCCTAATAGCGTCACATTATTCGCTTTCACGCGCTCTCAACCTTTATAAACCTGCCACCGAAGCGGCGAACGCATGCCCTGCCCTAAGTCGCTCAACCAATCAACCCAGCAAGGCTTTTCCAAACACCAAATGATCCGAGATCATTGATCGTTACAAACACAAACAGCGTCATCAACATCACCAATCCCGTGCGAAACACGGTTTCGCGCGTCTTTGATGTGAGCGGCCTGCGCCGCACCGCCTCCACGCCATAAAGCGCGAGATGTCCGCCATCGAGGACGGGAACTGGCAACAAGTTCATGAATCCAAGATTAATGGAGATGAAGGCGATGAAGTCTGCAAAGACGATACCACCATAGCTCGCCGCCTCTGCCGCCACTTTGGCTGATTGCAGCGGCCCGCCCATGAGCGAAGCTGAGAGCTGACCCGTGAAAATTTTACCGATCACGGAACCAATCATGGCAGTCATTTTTACGACGCGGTTCAGTGCCGCACCCGGAACGGCATACCAAGCGGGATGGCGAATCTCGATCAAAGGAGCGAGGCCAAGGTGCCCTCCTTGCGATTTAACGCGATATTGATCCATATTCTGCGCCAGCAGAGGCTTGGCGGTGAGCGCAATATCATGACCGTCCCGGCGGAGTGTAAAGCGTAGCGGCTGATTGGGGTGCGCCGCCACAATCGCCCGAATCGAGTCGAAATCCACCGTTTCGGTCCCGTTGATCGCCAGCACCTTGTCACCCGGTTTAAATCCAGCCGACTGGGCCACCGAGCCCCGCTCAATGGCACCGACGCCGTTGCCCATGAACGGCTCGCCCAGCATCGCAATCAGCACACCATAGATCAGGAAGGCGATCACAAAATTCGCCACCGGCCCTGCCACGATAATCAACGCGCGCTGCCAGAGTGCTGCCGTCTCAAACCCATCAAACGGTTGGCGCGGCGAAGGCGAGCCATCCAGGTCATATTCGCCCGCGAACTTCACATAACCACCCATTGGCAGCCAACCGATTTTCCACCGGGTGCCGCGCTTGTCTGTCCAGCCTGCCACCTCTTGCCCGAAGCCGATAGAAAAGGTTTCCGCACGCACACCGCACCAGCGCCCGACCCAGTAATGGCCGAGTTCGTGGAAGATGATGAGCGGGCCAACCGCTGCAATGAACATCAGCGCATCCCAAAAAATTTCGCTCATGCCGCAACCTTCTCAATCAGTTCACACGCGCTATGCCGCGCTTCGGCGTCAATCGCCAGCACATCTTCAAGCGATTGCGGCGCGGGAGGCGTGAGTCGTGCCAGAACCGCCTCCACCCGCATCGCAATGTCGAGAAAACCGATGGATCCGGCAAGAAAAGCCGCGACCGCAACTTCGTTCGCCGCGTTCAGAATCGCGGGAGCCGCCCCGCCCGCTTCCAGTGC
>JAYVZY010000123.1:0-1556 GCA_043782885.1 Sphingomonadales bacterium
AAGGATTTTGCGCAGAAATTCGTAACTGGTGCGTCGGCAGAGGATGTGACGTGGGGCTATTCGGCATTCGGAACCGTCTATTTCACGCCTAAGTTCTCGGTGTTTGGTCGTTATGATACCGTCAAGCCAAGCGACACTCTCGCGCCACACCGCTACGATACCTATTACAATTTCGGCGCGACGTTCAGCCCCGCCAAGATTGTTGACATCTCGCTCGTTTACAAGCGTGATCAGGTTAAAACTAACAACGCCCTGTTTGCACCAGGCACGCTGGCGACTTCAAATGGGACGATTGGCACCAACACACTGGGTGGCACAGGCACCTATGATGAAATCGGTCTGTTCGGCCAATGGCGCTTCTAAATCACCAACCGAGATAGCTTGGGAAAGCTTGCCCCGTCGCTCTTCGGAGCGGCGGGGTTTTCTTTATGCGCCGAGGATCGGCATCACCATTGGCGGTGCGAGCAAGCTCGCCGAGTTGCGCAACATGGCTAACGCATCGGCGACGGCACTTTCCGGCCCGTCATGCGTGGTCATCACCAGCAATACACCACTCTCCGCCGATTCACCGCGCTGAATCATGCTTTCAATTGAAACCTCAGCATCACGCATCGCCGCCGTTATTTCTGCCAGCACACCGGGCTTATCGACAACCGAGAAGCGCAAATATGTGCGCCCGACATGGGCACCCGCCTGTGCCGCTGTCGGTGCCGCAAGTTGATCAACTGGCATTGCGAATGCCGGGCCGTATTCGCCGCGCGCAATATCGATGAGGTCGGCGACAACAGCAGAGGCCGTTGGCCCCTCGCCCGCGCCACGCCCCTGAAAGAAGAGCCGCCCGACAAAATTCCCTTCCGCCACCACCGCATTCATCGGCCCTGCCACATGCGCAAGCGGATGATCCACAGGAACGAGGCATGCTGCCACACGCTGATACAATCCAGCGCCCGCCTCAGCCAAGCCCACCAGCCGCACAACAAAACCGAGCGCGCGTGCCTGAACAATATCGGCAGCGCTCACGTTGCGAATGCCCGTGCACTGCACCGCCGCAAAATCAAGCTGCGTGCCGAACGCAAGCGACGCCAGAATGCTGAGTTTATGCGCGGCATCTACCCCATCAACATCAAAACTCGGGTCGGCCTCGGCGTAGCCCAACGCCTGCGCTTCGGCGAGCACATCGGCAAAATCGCGGCCTTCAGCGTCCATTGTGGTAAGGATATAATTGCAAGTGCCATTAAGAATGCCATAGACTTGGCTCAGTGCATTCGCCGCCGCCCCTTCGCGCAGGCCCTTAATAACCGGAATACCACCCGCGACGGCGGCCTCGAATTTGAGCGCTGTGCTCTTGGCCTCCGCTGCTGTCGCAAGCGCAATACCGTGGTGCGCGATCATCGCTTTATTCGCAGTGACGAGCGCTTTGCCCGCAGCAATGGTCTTTTGTGCGAGCATAAGCGCTAAGCCTTCCGACCCGCCGATCAGTTCAACGACCACATCGACATCGGGATGGGCGGCAAGCGTGGTCGCATCATCAACCCATGCAAACGCGCTGAGATCAA